>JAYTNY010000533.1:0-5718 GCA_043748055.1 Roseobacter sp. | reverse complement strand
GGCAAATAGCGGGAATCTTTTGATAGGCCTCGCTATCGGGGGTCCACTTGGCATCGAAGGTACAAAGCCGGTCATGGATGTCGTTGAACGCATCGTAAGTCATCATGCTGGTGCCCAACACGCTGGCATCGTGGTTCAAGCCCCATACGCTGACGTTGTACTCTGCGCTATCCAAAAATTCTTCGATGAGTACCGGCGCGTTGTATTGCTCGATGAGCTTTGCAGATTGCTTGCGCGCCTCGGCCAAGTTCATCACCACAGATTCACGCGTAATGCCATACGAGCAATGCTCGGCGGCGGGTTTGACAATGGCCGGGAAAGCATCGAAGTGCAACGTCTCGGCGGATTGGGTGACCGCCCACTTGGGTGTGGGCACGCCCGCTTTGTCCAGCAGGTGCTTCATCTTCCACTTGTATTGCGTCTCGTTCAAGCTCCACGAGTCCGAGCCGGTGTAGGTGTAACCCAACTCATCCAGCATGCGCGTGGCCTTAGCGTAATAAAACTCCTGATGGGGCGACCCTTCGCACATGTTAAACACCAGCCACTCTTTCGGGTCGTATGGCTTCAGCGGCCCCACAAAATCATGCGAGATTTGCAGCGGCAGCACGCGCCATCCCCGCTGGCTTAATGCCGATGTGGCGGCCCGAACCAGCGCCAGCGTCGAGTCAATCTCAAACGTGTGGCTGTGCTCGTCTATGCCGTAGAGGAAGAGGATGGGAGAAGTTGTCATCTGAATGGAGATTGAAGATTAGAGATTGGAAACATCAATCTCTAATCTCCAATCTCTAATTTCTCATTCCATATCGCTTCAAGCCCGCACTTAACACGCTGCGCACCAGGTCGCCGTGCGTCCAGCCTTCGGCTTCGGCCATCAAGGTTAGATCGCTGCGCGGGGTGATGCCCGGAAGAGCGTTGATCTCCAAGATGTAGGGCTGACCGGTGGCGTCGTCAATTCGAAAATCCACGCGGCCAAAATCTCGTGCGCCGGTGACCAGAAAAGTTTGATGAGACAAGCGGCGAATCTCGTTAGCCATCGCATCACTCATCGGCGCAGGGCATTTGTTTTTGTAGAAGTCGTCGAGGTCCACTTTTTGTTGCGAGCCATAGATAGGCAACAAGCCATCCGGGAAACCAGTGAAGTCCACCTCGGTAATCGGGAAGAAATGCACATCGCTCCCATTGCCAACCATGCCACAAGTGATGTCTTTGCCTTCGATATAGGTTTCAACCAACGCGGGCTGGTTGTAGGCTTTGATGAGGTAGTCCACGTATTCATGTAACTCGCGTTCGTTGCGAGTGACACTGCGATTGTTGATGCCCATGCCCGTGCCTTCGTGCGCGGGCTTGGCGAACAGCGGGAACTTGAGGTCGGGCCGCAATGTGTCGCTTGGCGATTCGAACACTTGGAAGAGCGGCGTGGGCAAACCGTAATAGGCTAGAACGCGTTTGGTGGTGGGCTTGTCGTGCGTTACGGCGGCGGCCAGCGGTGTGGGGCCGGTGTAACGCAGAGCCATCATCTCCAATAAGGCAGGCACCTGGGCTTCGCGGCTGTCACCTCGGAAGCCTTCGCATACGTTGAAGCAAATGTCGGGTTTGGCCTCATCGAGCTTGCCCACCAAGTAGGGCGAGCCTTCTTCGATGAAGACATCATGCCCTGCTTCTTCAAGCGCCTTCCTGTAAGACTTCACACTCTTCTCGCTGTCTAACTCAGCGAAGGCATCTGGTGGCAGGTTCTCGCCATACGCTTTGGGCGTGCCCTGAGCGCTGCTCACAATAAGCGCGATCCGAAGGGCAGCCTGATGGCGTTTATGCGGCTCCTTTGCCTCTGATAAAGCTGATTCAATGGCGCCGTTAGGAGCTTGCGACGGCGCATGTGAAATTGTCATACGATGAGATGAGTCCTTAACCTTGAAATAACGTTGGCGGCATTTTATGAAACGTAGTTATGATGTCAATCAGTTTTGCATTATTACGGCTTAAAGTTGTTTTTAACATTCTTAAGGAACCTTAAAGAGAAACGCAGCAGCAACATGCCACAACACCACAACGTGATTGCAAAACACAAAGACGCAAAGAAACAAAGAATAGATTTTTTGTTTCTTTGCGTCTTGTTTTCTTCTTTGTGTTTCTAAAATGGAGCAACTGCAAAAATCAGTCCTGTCCAGTAAGTTTTCGCCACAATCGCGATAGGGGCGAACGAGACTCCGCACGCTGGCGCAGGGCTTCGGGCATTTCGCCGCGGTGCAACGGGTGCGGGCCATTGGCACTTTCGGGCAAACGTGCTTGTGGGTTGAGCGTAGGTCTGGCCTGCGATTCTGCGCCGAGTTGCGGCTTATACACGGACAGACCTTCCTCACGCCCCACCCCACGCTGTGCGGCAATGCCCAAACGCTGCTGCTCAAAATACGTCTCGGCAGCGGTGCGCAGGCTCATGATCTGGCCGCGATGCTCGGCCTCGTGTTGCAGCAGTTGCTGGGCCACCGTTTCGGGCGTAACAGCCATGCGCGAGAGGGTGCTGACGCGCCGAAAATCCTCCAGCGACATATTTTTGAACGCGCTGAGCAGGACGGCGTGGGCTTTGTCCAAGCGATACAGGTGTCCGTCTAACGAGATGTTACGCATGGGGGTGATGTCGCCCGTGTCATCAATGATGGTGCGCGGGAACCACTCGGCCACATCCATGGGCATGTCTTGTTGCAGCACCAGGCCATACACCCAGTTCACCTCAACTGCCGCAATGTGATATAGCAGCGAGCCGATGGTGTGAAAATTGGGGGCAAGTTCGTAGTCCACTGCATCGTTGGGCATGCCATCCACACAACGCATGGTGCGCTGGCGGGCATCGGCCAGCAACGAGAGCAGTTGCCCAATTTCGCGGGCGTAGCCTTGCAACGGCTCGACCAGGAAAAACTTTTGCTCATCAACAACTGTGATTGCAACACTGGCGGCATCGTCCATGTTACTGGTGTTGCTGGTGCTGGGGATTAGGCTCTGGTCGTTCTGCTCTTCTGGCATGGTTTGGCTCGTGGGTCATTAAGTAGAAGCAAGTAGATTGTATGCGCGATACGATGTCAGGACACATTTGGATGGGCCCAGCCCGCGCAGGCGGGCTTTGCAGTGGTAGCCCGCGACTTTAGTCGCCGGGCGACGTTGCGGGCGGCTGAAGCCGCTGCAACACACGGCAAAGTCGGCCTACGCCGACTGGAACAAAGTTCATTTCAGAAAGTGTCCCGACATCAGATGCGCGATAGTGTACAAATGTATTCAAGTATTCGTCGCAGCAATGTACGCAAGCTGCACTTTGCTTATTATTCTTGCAACAGGTTTAATGCGCTGAATTACAAGCTCGAAAGTTGCCTACAGGCCACTACTAAATTACTGATTCGCATGAAAATTACAAACATCAAAGCTATTCTGACCGCGCCTGCCAACATTGGCTTGTGCGTGGTCAAGGTCGAGACCGACCAGCCGGGGTTGTACGGCGTGGGTTGCGCCACGTTTACCCAGCGGCTCACACCCACCGTTGCCGCCATTGAGGATTATTTGAGGCCATTGCTGCTGGGGCGCGAAGCCGAACGCATCGAAGACATCTGGCATTTGTGTTATCAGAACTCGTATTGGCGCAATAGCCCGGTGCTAAACAACGCCATCAGTGGTGTGGATGAGGCGCTGTGGGACATTAAGGGCAAAGCCGCCAACATGCCTGTGTACGAATTACTCGGCGGCAAGAGCCGCGATGGCGTGGCAGTGTACCGGCATGCCGACGGGCGCGACCCGCAAGAAGTGCTGGACAACGTGTTGCGGCTGAAAGAAGGCGGCGCGCAATTTATTCGCTGCCAGATGGGCGGTTATGGCGGCGCAGGCCACACTATGCGCCCACCGGATGGCGCGCTGGCAGGCGCATACTTTGACCCCTGGCGTTACATGCACGACATGGAGCACCTGTTTGAATTTCTGCGCAGCAAGATCGGCTTTGATACGCCGCTGCTGCACGACATTCACGAGCGACTGGCCCCGGTAGAGGCCGTGCGCATGGCAAAGATGATGGAGCCGTTTCGCTTGTTTTTTCTGGAAGATGCGTTGGCCCCAGAAGACATCGAGTGGTTTGAGCGCATTCGCGCCGCCGCGCCCAGCACGCCATTGGCGATGGGCGAGTTGTTCACCCATCCGCTGGAGTGGAAGCCTTTAATCGTGAACCGGCTGATTGACTTTATCCGCGTCCACATCAGCGACATTGGGGGCATTACGCCTGCGCGCAAGCTGGCCGCGCTGTGCGAGGCGTTTGGCGTGCGCACAGCCTGGCATGGGCCAGGGGATGTCTCGCCGGTGGGGCATGCGGCCAATGTGCATTTGGATTTGCATGTGCACAACTTTGGCATCCAAGAATTCGGCGGGTTTGATGAGCGATTGCAAGAGGTGTTCCCCGGTTGCCCCGAACTGCGCCAGGGCTATTTGTATGCCAACGGCAAACCCGGGCTGGGGATCGATGTGGATGAAGCCAAGGCGGCGCAGTACCCCATCACCCAAAACACCGGCCAACTGCACAACGGCATTGTGGAATGGACGCAGACACGTTGGCCGGATGGGACACTCGTAAGACCCTAGTGTGGCTTCTCTCTTTCTTTCTTTCACGGAGATACGGAGGAGCGCAGGGGCGGAGACAAATAAAAATCTCCGTTTCTCCGCCCCTCCGTATCTCCGCGAAGAAAAGTCCGTTAAGCGGCTTTTGATTTTGAATGTTGCTTGGCTCAAACTTATCTTTACGCCCACTGACCTTCGTTAGCATAAAATGCGGCTGTTCGTTACTTGTAGTTAGCAACTTAATCTATTAAAAGGAGCCACATGAAACCAAAGTTTCTTATTGGCATCGGCTTAATTTTGGCCGCCATTGCGGCGGTCATGGTGTTCACCATCATCGGCAACAGCAGTATGGAGGTGAAGGTGAATGACTTGCTGGCACAAAAGGCCAGCAACCCCAACATCGGTGAGCGTTCGCTTAAGCTCACCGGCTTTGTGGTGGGCGATAGCGTGGTGTACGACCCCAACTCACTGAATCTGGAATTTGACGTGGTGAACACGCGCGAGGACCTGATTCACAACATAGCGACGGCGCAGCGCGTGCGCGTGGCCTACAAAGGCGTCAAGCCCGACACGCTGGTGCACGAAGCCAGCGCCATTGTGACAGGCAAGCTAAACGCCGACGGCAAATTTCACGCGGGCAGCAGCCCAGATGCGCTGTTGCTGCAATGCCCGACGAAGTACGAGGCGATGAAGGAAGCGACAAAGTAAGTTGATCACATGAAGTGCGTCTTCTAGATGTCAGGAAACATCCAAAGCCTCGGCTGAGGTTGCAACGAGGGTTCAACTCCCTCCGCACTTCAACTTTCCCTTCTCAAACATATGCTGACTGACTTAGGTCATTATTCCGTCTACCTCGCCTTTGCCGCCTGCATCTACGCGGCGGTGTTTTCTGCGTTGGGTCTGCACCGCAACGATGACCGGCTGGTACAGAGTGCGCGCATGGCCGCGCTCGTTACGTTTCCATTGGTGGCAGTCGGCTGCATTGGCCTGTGGTTCGCGCTCATTACGCACGATTTTGGCGTGAACTACGTGGCCGAAGTCTCTAACCTCGCCTCGCCGCTGTTCTATCGCATCACTGCGTTATGGGGCAGCCAAAAAGGCTCCATCTTGTTCTGGTGCCTGCTCATGTCGGGCTTT
>JAYTNY010000532.1:0-2896 GCA_043748055.1 Roseobacter sp. | reverse complement strand
TTGGCCTGCATGCCCGCGTCCAATATCGCGCGCGTCCACGGCCCGCCATGCCAATAGTGATCCAGCGAGGCCGTGCAGCCGCTCTGCAACATCTCGATGGCGCTGATGGCCGAGCACAAATAATGATCACGCGGGGTGTACTCGCCGCACATGCCATACAGCCACACCAGCCAGGGTTCCAGCGGCATGCCCTGCGTGGCCCCGCGCATATAGTTCTCTGGCGTGTGCGTGTGCGCGTTAATAAGGCCGGGGATGGCGAGGTGGTTGCGGGCAGGAAGGCGGGTGATTGGGGATTGGAGATTGGAGATTAGAGATTGGAGATTGGGATCATCGGTATCGGCAATCGTTTTGATGCGGTTGCCTTCGATCAAGATGCTCTTGTTCTTGGCAATGCTTCGTGGTTTCGTCGGGTCCAGCACATCACAGTTTTCAATCAGCAGCATGCAGAGATTCTATAAGCCTTCATCACCACCTTCAAACTCGCGCGACCTCGGATTCCAGGCTTTAGCCGGTTACAAACTCACTCATGGCTTTGGTCAAGAACGAGTCACTAACCGGCTAAAGCCTGGAACCCGGAAAGGGTGTCGAGCAGCTATAGTCAACCCCATGCCACCCACCTTCCCCCTAATCGTAGATGCCCACCTCGACCTTGCCTACAACGCCCTCACCTGGAAACGCAACTTGCATCGCGCTGCCCACTACACCCGTTTGCAAGAGCAAGGCACCCCCGCCCAAAAACACAACGGTCAAGCCACCGTGGGTTTGCCTGATTTGATTCGCGGTCGCGTCGGCCTCGTCTTCGGCACCATCTTCTGCCAGCCGCGTTCGCGCCAGATGAGTCCTCACGAGCTAACCTACGGCGACGAACAAGAAGCCCACATGCAAGGCATGGCCCAACTCGATTTTTACCGCCGCTGGGAAGAACGCGACCCGCAGCATATAAAGCTGGTGCGCTACAAGAAAGACCTGGAAGAAGTGATTAGGGATTGGGGATTGGGGATTGATAAAGCGCAATCCCTAATCCCTAATCCCCAATCACCAATCACCCACAAACTCGGCATCGTCCCCCTCATGGAAAGCGCCGAACCCATTCGTGAGCCTAAAGAACTTGAACTGTGGTACGAGAAAGGCATTCGCATCGTTGGCCCGGCCTGGGACACCACCCGCTATGCCGGTGGCACCTGGCAAGGCGGTGGCCTCACCAAACTGGGCCGCGAGTTGCTGGACATGATGGCCCAGTTCAACGTCATCCTCGATGTCAGCCACCTCTCGCACAAATCGCTGTTCGAGGCGCTGGACTCGTTCGAGGGCCAACACGTCATCGCCAGCCACAGCAACCCGCACCGCTTTGTCCCCACCGAGCGCCACTTACCCGACCCCGCCATCGAGCGCATCGCCGAGCGTAACGGCGTCATCGGCGTGGTGCTGTTCAGCAAGTTTCTCAAAAAAGACTGGGGCGGCAAAAAAGTTGAAGTTACGCTCGACGATGTTATCCGCGCCATAGACCACATCTGCCAAGTCACCGGCAGCGTCAATCACGTCGGCATCGGCAGCGATTTTGATGGCGGCTTCGGCGCCGAAGCCACCCCCCGCGAACTGGACACCGCCCGCGACCTGCACAAAGTTGGCGATGAGCTTTTGGAACGTGGCTATAAGCCCGATCACGTCCAGCAAATCATGTGTGGCAATTGGGTGCGCAAGCTGCGTGAGGCGTTGCCGTAAGCCCCCATCATCCCGTCATCTCATCATCCTTGTCCTCGGCAGGTGGCACTTCATCATCAGAAAATAATTTGCCTTGCATCGGCGGTGCCGCCTCATTGGGCGCAGCCTCAGACAAAACAATTTTCGTCGCGTCCCCATCCTCCAACCCTGGCACCACCAACCAGAAAAACTGATGACACCGAAACACCCGCAGCGGCAAAAGTTCCTCCGGCATGGGCCGTTCGCCCCGCGCAGCCCAGCCCTCCAAATCCCCATAATGCCGCGCCATGCACGGTGGGCACAACTCGCCCGTCTTGCCTTTTAGCGGCGTGTCGCGCTCGTTCTCCTCGCTCATCGGCTGCGATTTGGGCATGCGCCCGCCCTCCGAATACGGGCAGGGCTTGCCGCCTAGCTCCAGCGGAATAATGCCCGAACAGATCAGCGAATCCGAATAAAAATGACCATCGCGCCAAATAAACATGGCCCGCGGCCCATGCTCTGCTTGCCCCAGCGTCCATTGCCAATCGAATTTTGTCATGTATCGCCTACCTTGATTTACTCTAACGTGTTTTAATCATATTACACGCTATAGAAGAGTTGTCAAGATGCAAAACACCCTCGGCGAAAAGCCGTGGCATTTGTTTTAGATTGGGTTTGGTGCAAAGTGCTTACGTGAGCCTAAGCCCTATCAGGAGGCGCAGGTAAAACGTAGCTCAGTTAGAACGTATCTGCGCCACCTTGTATGCTTAAAGTGGAGCGGCAGACCTTCTCATCACAGGTAGGGTGCAATCTGCGCAGTTTGTTTATCACTGGCCAAGCACTTGATTGTTTAACAAGCTATCGCGCTGACACATTCATCATCGGACGCTCAATCTTCATCCGCAACACGGGCAGGGTGAGCAAAATAGCCGCCAGCGTGACGCCCGCCGCCAGCCACATCGGGGCATCGGGGTGCAGCCGCTCGAATAGCAGGCCGGAAATAATCGGCCCTATCACGCTGCCCAACGAGGCGGCGGACTGACTCAGCCCAATGACCTGCCCACGACGGTCGGGCGCGTTATAAGTTTGCAACGCCGTGATATTGGGCAGCAACATACCGGAGCCAAACGACAAAAAGGGCGCGGCGACGAAGAAGATGGCGTAGACGGGAAAGAGCGCAATCACCCCAAAAAAGACGAGGCGCGAGACGTTGGCT
>JAYTNY010000531.1:0-3223 GCA_043748055.1 Roseobacter sp. | reverse complement strand
GCAGATTTTCCGTGCGTCGTGCGCTATACATCTGGACAATCTTGAGATCAGCCAAGGGGTTAGTGGCCAATGCCTGCGAGTTGTTCAAGTTCTCCGGGCAGCGGCGCAAGGCACGCGCAAAATCATCGCCCAGCGGGGCGGCACCCAATTGCCTTGCTGGGCTGACGGCGCTGGTATTCGATTCGGTCGCAGCAGAATCCAACGTTGTCCGGACAAGTCGCATCAGTCCTCCTCGGGTGAAATGCCTCACCCGCGTTGATGGCATACGAACGTTGACGCTGTGATGATCTTAGTGGCGTTGGGCGCAGAGGATTCCCAACTTTTCCCAAAGTAGACCGATGCACCCACACTACGCTTGGGCCGAGGGGCTGTCAATCTACTTTTGGGCAGTCAATATTTGCTCGATGGCTTGAATGGCTGGGCTTTCCCAGCCCTCGCGCACCAACGCGTACGGCGCGTTCGGGTCACTGGTTGTTCCGTCAAAGTTCAAGTTCCAAAGAATGACCAGGCGCGCATAGCCCGATTGCTTCGCCCACACTAACCCATGTGTCAGCGCCTCGGCCTGCCGTTCTGGCGTGTGCGACATCACCCAGTCGAAGCCCTCCGGTGCTCGTCCATCCACCGGTAAGCCATAGCCAAACTCGGTTACGCAGATTGGGTGTTGCTGGCCTGCCAGATCGAAGTAACGCGGGCCTACCCGATCAATCTCGCCCACACCATCCGGCCCGTTGGCATGCACACCGAGGCAGTCGGCGTAACTCGCGCCCTGGTAGTCCAAGAATTGGCGCAAAAATGGTGCGTCGTCCATCGCCACCCACTGCTGGTTAAAGCCCGTTGGCGCAATGCCCGCGCTGATGACCATGATGCTCGGATCAATGAATTTGGTGACACCGTAGCCGATGGCGAGCAAGCCCGCATACACCCCACCATCAATCACGTCGCCCCACTCGGCCACTAAGTTCGGCTCGTTCCACATTTCGATGGCGTGAATCTGCTTGGGGTAGCGCGTGATGAGATAGGCCAGAAATAATCCAAAGTCGCGTAGGTCGGCGGGGCGGCCATTTGTGGCATGAAAGATGCCTTTGTAGATGTGGCGCGTGTGGGCCGCCGCCGTTGTCACGCTGATCAACACCTTGAAGCCTTGCGCGTTGGCTTCGGGGATGACGCGATCCAAACAAGCCCAATCAAACTGGCCGGGCGCTTTTTCGATGTCGCCCCAGCGCGCTTGCTGCTTGATCCAAGTCAGTCCCATGCGTTTGGCAATCGCCAACGCAGCGGGCACATCGCGGTCGCAGCCGTTGATCTGGATGCCGAACTCGGTGGGCGTTTGGCCGGGCGTGAATGTCATGGGCGATGGGAAGGCGTACTCAATATCGGTGTCGGTGGTCGCTTGCGTTGGCACTATCTCCGGTGTGGCCGTTACTCGCACAACCAAATGGGTAGTTGGGGATGGGGCTTGCGCAGGCGCTGGGGTCATGCTTGTAGATGTGGCAACCGGCGGCGCATCATCCCAATTGCGAAAGGTGCGTTTGGGGCCAATGGGGAACGCGGCGCACCCCATCAGCAAGGCCACCCACAAAAAAAGGAACACCTGGGTTTTGGGTTTGCGTAGCATCATCACCTCCCGTTGTTCAGCAGTCCCATCGCTTCAGCACGCTGCAATTCATCAATCAAGTTGAGTGGGCGTGGCCTGGCCGATGCAACGGCCAACGGTGCAACATCATCAAAGGCGTAGTCGAGTTCGCTACGCCCATCGTCATCCTCGCACAACACCTCGCGCCAAATTTTGGCGAGCGGCCCGCGCTGCTGCACCGCCGCCAGCGCAGCCACAAACACCAGCGGCGGCTCCATCATCCGCGCCCGCGCTGCAAACCCCAACGCATCGGCGATGTAGGGCAGGTTGCGCAGATCGGTGGTGACGATGAGCAGGCGCGGCAGTTCGGGGTAACGCAAAGCCCAGCGCCCGGTCTGCACATACTCGCATAAGCGCGAGAACTTGCCCGCCCACACGGCTGGGTCTTTGCGCGAGGGCGCAGCGGGTGTGCCGTCCATCTCAACCCAAAAGTGCGTCAGGGTTGCGCCCGCCCGCACCACACCTGCGCCATCGGGCCGGAAGTAGCGCGATGTGCCAAAGCGCGCATACCAATCCGAGGCGATGAACTCGGACTCGAACGAGTCGAGCGCGTAATACGGCGCATCGCCATGCAGCTTGCGCGTGGCTTTGCTGCGGCGGGCGCAGTGCTGGTGCAGGTTGGCGAGAAACTGATAGGCCGCCAGCGTGTGATGGGCGCGCCGCTCATGATCGGCGCGGTAGAAGTGATACCGGCGCGTGGTGCTAACGGGCAGCATCTCGCGGGCGGTGTAAAGCTGCACAGCAGTTTCGCTGGCTGCCCACATTGGCTCGTGCAAATTGCGCACTTGCGCAGCGGCGCGCTCCGCAAAGCCCAACTCGGCCAGCCGCGCCAACATCGCGCCGATGTCATCGGCGTTGTGGTTGCTCAGCAGCGCAATGGCCGGTTGCGGCACCACCGGGTTGCGGCATAGAAACTTGAGCAGGCCGATCTCGCTTTCGCTCAGCGATTCCAATCGCTCCAAATGCGGAGGTAGATCGGGCGCGGGCAGGGTTGGCTTGCGGCGTTTCGTGGCAAAGCGGCCCGGCTCAAACTCGGCCAGCGGCGTGCCGGGCAAGGCGAAGGGGTCGAGGGTGGCGATGCGCTCATCGTCGGTGACGGTGCGCCAACCATCGGGCTGGCGGGCCACGGCCAACAGACCCTCGCACTGGGCAATGGCTTGGTGTTGTGTGGCCGCAACCACGAGACCGCTGTTGGGTGAGCGCGTGAGATGGGCCAGCGTTAGCATGGCCCGCAGGCGAAAGCCAGTTGGGCACAGGATGAGCAGCGGCGGCATGGCATCGCCCATGCGTTCGGCCCACAGATGCAGGTAGCGCAGATGGGGTTGCCATTGCCAAACTTCGCCTTCGGCACGATCCCACAGCACAAAATACGGGTGCGCGGTTTGGGTTGTGCGTAGCACCAGCAGCGCGTGCAGGAACAACGGGGCTGCTTTCCAACGGCGTTGAACAAACAAGGCTTCATCCAGTGCGATGAAGTGTGTGGGGTGTTGGTGCAGGTTTTGCTGCGTTGCGGCGATACACCGGCGCAGTGCTTGCACAGTCCCAGATGAAGTACGCAATTGCCAGGCACGTTCCGGGGTGGTGGGTGTG
>JAYTNY010000530.1:0-2902 GCA_043748055.1 Roseobacter sp. | reverse complement strand
CACACCCACCCAGGGCCATTCTTGTTTGGCCCGCTCATACACCTGCGGCACATAGCGGGCCTGTTCTTCGGTGGTGCTGATGCCGTAGCGCCCGTAGTCGCTAATCCCTTCGGCGCTTGCTGGCAGCGCATTCCAGTTCACTTCAGCCAGCCAAATCGGCTTGGTTTCATCGCCGTTGCGCACCATGATGTTGCGCATTAGCACATGCCGTGCCACATTGGTTTGCAGCGGGTTCTGCCGTCCATCCCACGGCCCACTAAACAAGCCGTAGCCCTGCGCTGCGGCCACATCAAAGCACTTACTGGCGCCCGCGTTATACATACGCTGCAAGAAGATCAAATCGTTCAGCCCGCCGCCTGCAAAGCCGCCGCCATCCTGCGAAATGGTGGGGGCCAGCGCCGCCGCAACAATTACCACGTTCGGATCAACCTGCTTAGCCCGCGCATACGCCGCGCACAGCATCTGGGCGTAATCCTCCGGGTTGCTGCGTTGTTCGCCCCACTCCGGGTAAATATTCGGCTCGTTCCAAATCTGGTAATAGCGTATGCGGCCTTTGTAACGCGTTACGGTTGCGCCCACAAAATCGGCAAAGTCGTTGAAGTCGGCGGGCGGGCCAAGCGTCCCAAAATCTTTGTAGCCTTTGTGCGCCCACTCTGGCGGGGCTTCCAGCCGCGCAATTAGCTTTAGGTCGTGCCGCGCAGACAGATCAACAATGTTGTCATACTTGGCCCACGCGTCCACACCGTTGCGCGTGTCGCTAAAGTTGCCCTTCGCGCTCACCTCAATGTCGTACCAAGGGAAGGGCTGGCGAATCCACTTGAAGCCTGCGTCGGCAATCATCTGCAATTGACGTTCGCGCTTGGCTGGCTCCACTTCCTGATGCAAGAATGTGTTCACGCCGGGTGCGCCAGTCACGCCATCGTAATAATTTATTTTGGCATTGCGGGCCAGTTGGAGGGGGGGCCGAGCCTGCTCCAACAGCAGGTTCCACAGCGCGCGCAGTTGGCTGCCTTTGCTTTCCTCGCCGGTTAATTTAATGAGGCTCTGGGTGGTGGACGGCAGCAGAAACCACACCGCAAACGCCATCAACCCAACCAGCACTAACGCCAACGGCATATTCGATTTGTTTGGTTTCATCGTGCAACACGTTTGAAGATAAACACGAAGAAGCGAAGAAACGAAGGGTTTTGTTCTTCGTTTCTTCGCTTCTTCGTGTTCAAACTATTCATCTGCATATCGCTTGGCAAGCTTTAGCGCAGGCTGCACCACTTGCCCAATGCCTAGCGCAAAAGCCAGTGTGCCCAGGCCCACGGTGCCGCCCAATAAAACGCCCAGCGCCAGCACAGCCACTTCAATGCCGGTGCGTGTCCAGCGCAGGCTCCAACCCGTTTTGCGGGCCAACGCCGTCATCAGCCCATCTCGTGGGCCGGGGCCAAGTTTGGTGCTGAGGTATAAGCCGCTGCCGATACCAATCACCAAGATACCCAACGCCATTTGCACGGCGCGTATGGGCCACGCTTGCAGCAAAGGCAAAAAGCTCAGGCTCAAATTCGTCACCAGCCCAATCAACAAAATATTGAGCAATGTGCCCACGCCCGGCTTTTCGCCCAGCGGCAGCCACAGCAACAAAATCGGCGGCCCAATCAAAATGCTTATGGTGCCAATAGCCAGCCCGGTGCGTTTAGAGATGCCATCGGCTAACACCTCCCACGGCGAAAGGCCAAGATCGGCGCGTTTCATCAGCGCAATGCCAAAGCCAAAGCAGGCCAACCCGACCAACAACATGCCCCAACGTTTTGCCGAGATAGAACGTAACTCAATCACAATTCACCACTCCCTAATTACTGCTCCCCACTCACCGCACGTTATTCACCAGATACTTCTTCCACACGTCGTTGTTTGGCCCGGTCATCAGCGCCATGCTCCAGAAACGCGGACGGGTGGGGTGCTTGCTCAGTTTCATGTGCGCTTCTTCGGGCGTGCGGTTGCTCTTCTTGCGGTTGCAGGGTGCGCAGGCCGTCGCCACATTTTCCCAGTCTGTTCGGCCTCCCCGTGAGCGGGGCATGATGTGATCCATCGTCAACTGCTCTTTGCCCGGTTGCGCACCGCAGTATTGGCAGGTGTAGTCATCGCGCATCAGCAAAGCCCGCCGAGACAACGGCAGCGGCAAGTTGTGGGGAATGCGCACGTAGTAATGCAGCCGGATAACGATAGGCACCGGCAACTGCAAATAGGCGCTATGAATCACCTTGTCCGATGATTCGATCATCTCCGCCTTGTTGGAGAGCAACAAATGCAGCGCACGCGACACCGAGACGACACTCAGTGGTTCATAGGTCGCGTTCAAAACAAGCACTCTGCGGATGGACGGCGCGTGGCGCTGATAAGCTACGGTGTCTGGTTTCTCTTCCCCTTGTTCGCACTACTCTCTTTACATGTAACCACTCAGCCCACCTGCCCTGCGATTGGAAATCGCGGGCAACCCAACCAAAGCCGACCTACGTCGGCTAGAACCCAGTCGGCGTAGGCCGACTTTGCTGTGCGTAGCCGCGACTTTAGTCGCCGGGCTGAGTAGTTACCTTTACTTAATAAATATGTCAACACAAGGATTTTACTATGGGGTTACGCAAACCCTAGCGGGGGTGCATTAGAACGGGTGTAGCGCAGATTCGTAGGTGAATTTTTTCGCCAAACACCGAAAGACGGCTTTTTCGCTGAGTTTGCCGCAAGCAGCGTTACGAAGTTACCCACAAAGCTGCGCTACACCCCATTAGAACCATTGCGCGCTGCGATTTTTATGTCCTACCCTGTTAAGGTTTTTTAAGGTGCTGCGCGCATGTCTTGCCCGAATACGCCGCGCATACCCGCTCGCAATCTGGCAACTGCGGCAGATGCACCCGCA
>JAYTNY010000529.1:0-12979 GCA_043748055.1 Roseobacter sp. | reverse complement strand
GGCCAACTGGTGCTGGACAAGCCCGAAGCCACCGACGCAATTCAGGCCGTGTTCGACCTGATGCTGAAGCACAAGGTGATGCCGAGCGACGATGTGGTGAAGCAGTTGGGCATCAGCACCGCGCAGATGTTGGAAGGCGGCAAGCTGGCGATGGCAGTAGATGGTTCGTGGGCGCTCTCGTGGATGCATAAGATCAAGGCCACGCTGGGCACGGCCTCGCTGCCCAAGATGAAGACCCCGGCCACCACGTTGCAAGCGCACTTGCACAGCGCACTAAAGGCGACCAAGAACCCGGATGCTGCCTGGCAGTGGGTGCGATTTTTATCCACCCCGTATTACCAAACCCAGTTCTGCAAGATTGGCCTGTGGCTACCCAGCCAAACCGCGCTGATGAGCGCCGAAGGCCAGAAGCAGTGGATCACCAAGGGTGTGCATCCAGAAGGCTACGATGTGATTCTGAACCAGTTTGTGGGCAAATACGGAAAGGTGCTATACATGCCACCGGGTTACCCCAAGACCGATAAAGAGCTAAACCCAGCCTTCGACCGTGTGCGCATTGGCGAGGCAACCGCCGCCGATGCGATGAAACCTGCGGTGGAAGCGGCGAATAAGATTTTGGCGGAAGAAGGGAAGTAGGGTTTAGTACTATCTCAAAACCTCACAGGTCAGTGACCTGTGAGGTTTAGTTACGCAATACATGGCAACAGCGACCACAACCACCGCCACACGCATTGACGCGAAACCACGCTGGTGGAACTTGTCGCGCCGCCGCACGCTCATCGGCTACATCTTCATCATGCCGTTTATTTTGGGCGTGGTGGCGTGGCTCTTAATTCCGGCTGCTGTGGCGGGTTGGCTAAGCTTTCAAGATTGGAATATTTTGACCCCGCCCAAGCCGGTGGGGCTGAAGAATTTTCAGCGGCTGTTGGCAGACAAGTTGTTCTGGCAAGCGCTCAAGGTCACCACCAACTACACGCTAATTTCGGTGCCGCTGGGGTTGGTTGTCAGCTTTGTGTTGGCGATGTTGCTGAACTCGAAAGTAAAAGGTATTCGTTTCTTTCGCACCGTGTTTTATCTGCCCAGCATCGTGCCCGCTGTTGCCAACGCCGTGTTGTGGGCCTGGATTTTTAATTCCGAGTTTGGCTTGCTAAACCTGGTGCTGCGGGCGTTTGGCATCCCCAAAATTGGCTGGTTGATTGACCCCAAATGGGTGATGCCCGCCTTGATTATTGTGAGCCTGTGGGGTGTGGGCGGCGCGATGGTGATTTACCTGGCTGGCCTGCAAGCCATCCCCAAAGAGTATTACGAGGCCAGCGAAATTGATGGCGCGGGCCGCTGGGCGCAGTTGTGGAACATTACGATCCCCATGATGTCGCCGGTCATTTTCTTCAACCTCGTGCAGGGCATCATCGGCTCGTTTCAAGTCTTTACGATTGGCTACTTGCTGACCGATGGTGGCCCGCAAAACGCCACGCTCTTTTACGTGTTGTATCTCTACCGCAACGCCTTCACTTACTTCGAGATGGGCTATGCCACCGCGCTGGCCTGGGTGCTGTTCCTGGTCATCTTGCTGCTGACGCTGCTGGTGGTGAAGTATTTGGGCGGGCGGGTGTATTACGAGGAGCCAAGATGAGTGTTGCTTCACCCGCTCTCCCCACCTCATCCAAACGCCAGCGCGATGCTGCTGGAAAGACGGCGGCGCTGATCGCGCTCATCATTGGCGCTGTCATCTTCGCCTTGCCGTTTGTGTGGATGGTCAGCAGCTCGCTCAAAGCCGAGCAACAAGTTTTCACCTATCCCCCGCAGTTGATTCCCGACCCGGTGATGTGGAGCAACTACGTCGAATCGCTGACCTACAAGCCGTTTGCGTTGTATGTGCGCAACTCGCTCATCATCGTCGTGCTCAACGAGATCGCCATCCTGCTCATGTCCTCGTTTTGCGCGTATGGCTTTGCCCGCATTCAATTTAAGGGGCGCGATTTTTGGTTTGGCGTGGTGCTGGCGACGCTGATGGTGCCGTATTTCGTTCTCATCATCCCGCACTTCATCATGTTTACGCGGCTGGGCTGGATAGACACGTATCTGCCGCTAACCGTGCCATTCTTCTTCGGTGGCGGCGGCTTCAACATCTTCCTCATGCGCCAGTTTTTCAGGGGCATTCCGCAGGATTTGGCCGATGCCGCCCGCGTGGATGGCTGCAACGAGTTTGGCATTTACTGGCGGGTGATGATGCCGCTGGCGAAACCAGCCTTAGCCACCATCGCCATCTTCACCTTCTTGAATGCCTGGAACGACTTTCTCGGCCCATTGCTGTACTTACGCAACGACCAACTCTTTACCGTTTCAATTGGCCTCGCCAGCTTTCGCGGTGTCATGCGCACCCGCTGGGATCTGTTGATGGCAGCCTCGACGGCGATGATTCTGCCAGTCATCGTGTTGTTCTTCCTCACCCAGCGCTACTTTATTCAAGGCGCAACGTTGAGCGGGCTGAAGGGCTAGTCGCTCATCAAATTGGATTTCGTGTTGTGCTTCGCAAATAACCCCCGACCCCTAAAGGGGAGTCGTTGAGTTTGTCTCATCGTTCATCATTTCTAACGAAGTGAGGAACGCACACAGAAAATCTACGACTCCCCTTTAAGGGTCGAGGGTTCCAGAATATCTATGTCCAACTCAACCTCTGCCAAAAAGCAACTCTCGCCCGTCCCGTTTACGCAAGTTCATTTCAATGACTCATTTTGGGCGCCCAAGCTCGAGACGAACCGCACGGTGACGATTCCGCACATCCACCAGATGTGTACCGACACCAATCGCTTCAGCGTCTTCGAGTTGAACTACACCCGGACCGTGCCCTCGCCCATCGTCGAAATTTTTGGCGATAGCGACCCAGCCAAGTGGATCGAAGCTGTGGGCAACTCACTCGCCAATCACCCCGACCCAGCGCTGGAAGCGCTGGCCGACGCAGAGATTGACCGCATCGTGCGCGCCCAGGAACCCAGCGGCTACCTCAACTCGCACTTCCAAGCCATCCAGCCCGAGATGAAGTGGAAGAACCTGCGCGATTGGCACGAGATGTATTGCGCCGGACACATGATAGAAGGCGCTGTGGCGTATTACCAGGCCACCGGCAAGCGCAAACTGCTGGATGCGATGATGCGCTATGCCGACCACATCGGCAGCATGTTTGGGCGTGGCCCTGGCCAAAAACGCGGCTATTGCGGCCATGCCGAAATTGAGTTGGCGTTGGTGAAGCTGGCGCGTGCATCGGGCGAAACGCGCTACATGGACTTATCGAAGTACATGGTTGACGAGCGCGGCCAGCAGCCGCATTACTACGATCTCGAAGCTACTGAGCGCGGCGACGACCCATCGAAATTCTGGTTCAAGAACTACGAATACAACCAGAGCCACAAGCCGATTCGAGAACAAGAGCAAGCCGTGGGCCACGCCGTGCGCGCCATGTATCTCTTCAGCGCCGCCGCCGATTTAGCCGACGAATACGACGACCCCAGCCTGCTGGCCGCCTGCGAACGCATTTGGGAGGCGATGGTGGGCAAGCGCATGTATCTCACCGGCGGCATCGGCCCCAGCCACGGCAACGAGGGTTTTACGCGGGATTACGATCTGCCCGACGAGAGCGCCTACGCCGAGACGTGCGCCGCCATCGGCCTGGTGCTGTGGAGCAACCGCATGTTGCAATTTTCTGGCGATGGCAAATATGCCGATTTGGTGGAGCGTGCGCTGTACAACGGCACGCTCAGCGGCGTCTCGCTGGACGGCTCGCACTTCTTCTACGAGAACCCACTCGCCAGCCTGGGCCACCATCACCGCACGCCCTGGTTCTTGTGCCCGTGCTGCCCACCCAACGTTGCGCGCACCATTGCCAGCGTCGGTAGCCACTTTTACTCCACTGGCACGAATGATGTGTGGGTGCATTTGTATGGGCAGAACGAAGCGAGATTAGAGATTAGAGATTGGAGATTAGGGATTAAGCAAGTGACGCAGTATCCGTGGGATGGGCGGGTGCAGCTTGAGTTGAACTTGAGCGAGCCACGCACATTCACGCTGCACTTACGCGTGCCGGGTTGGTGCGATCAATGCGATCAATGGTCGCTGCGTATCAATCAATTACGAATTACGAATTACGAATTACTCTTAAGCAACGGCTACCTCACCCTCACCCGCCTCTGGCAGCCCGGCGATGTGATCGAGTTCGACATGGCGATGCCGGTGCAAACCGTTTACGCCCATCCATCGGTGCGGCAAATGCAGGGGCGCGTGGCCTTGCAGCGCGGGCCGCTGGTGTATTGTCTGGAGGGCGCAGACCACAACGGCGCGCAGCTAGAGCGCATCTCGATTGATGCAGACGCAGCCAAGTCGTTCAGCGTCGAACATCGCAATGATTTGCTGGGCGGTGTCAGCGTCATTCACGGCACGGGCACTCTTTTGCAAGATGAGGGCTGGGACGGATTGCTGTATCGGCATGCGCCTTCGGCATCGCAACCCATCGCCATCACCGCCATCCCCTACTACGCCTGGGACAACCGCGAGGCAGGTGAGATGCGGGTGTGGTTGCGATCAGCGTAAGACCCCGACCCTTACGAGGGTCGGAGGTATGCCTCTGTATACTCGCCTCGCATGAAGTGGAAACGCCTGTTGCTGCGCATCTTCTGGAAAAACCAGATTCGCTTCCTCATCGTCAATGTTTTCACCATCGCCTCACTGCTGCTCGGCCTCGTCTCACTCATCTTCACCACAACTGGTTTTTTAACCACCGCCGCGCTGTGCCTATTGGGCTGCGTGCTGCTGGATGGCTGCGACGGCAACCTGGCCCGCAAGTGGCAAGTCACCAGCCCCTTCGGTGCCCAATTAGATTCGCTGGCCGATATGACCTCGTTTGGTGTAGCGACGGCGATGTTGACGTACTACTGGCTCTCGCAAAAAGAGCCGAACTTGTGGCTGCTGGTCGGCGTGGTCAGCGGCTTGGTGGCGCTGCTGGGTGCAATCCGGTTGGCGCGCTTTAACGTAACGCCCAAAGACGATCGTTACTTCGCGGGCATTCCCACCACGTTTGTGGCGGGCATCATCGCGGCGGTCTACCTCACCTCGCCCAACTTGGAGAGCGCTTGGGCCTTTGGCTTAGTCGGCGTGCTGGCGGTGCTCATGGTCAGCGCCTTCCCTTACTTCAAACCAACCCAACTGCGGCGTGTGCCGGTGTGGGTGGTCATCGTCGTGTTGATTGGGTGTGCGGTAAACCTCGGTGCGACCATTTTGCTGGTGGCGTCGGCATATATGTTTAGCGGGCCGGTGTTGTGGGTGCGCGAACGGCGTCAGCGGATGGCGAACGGATAAGCGGATGCGATAGCGAAGCTCAGCGTTTGAACTCATCCCACAACGCCAGCCAAATATTGAGCACGCCGGTTTGACCAGCCCAATACTCAAGATAAGCAAAGTCCAGTTCGTGTTCAATCACGCGTAGCATATTGTGAATATCGGTAGGGTGTTTCTGCGCCGTGCCTTCGCTTTGTCGAAAGTAGTCCAACTTATACAAAATCACGTTCTCTGGCGCAAGAAACCATGCATCAAAGTCCGGCTCTAAATACAACTTCCGTTTACGCCGCCGCGACATGGCCGATGCGTCCAAGCCTTCAGTTCGAGCAACATACAGGTCGGCTTTTGTGCCCAGCAAACCGTCCATTACATTGATCGGCAAAAGCCCCGGCAAGTTAAATTCGAGAATCGTGTCGAGGGGGTCAATATAGAGTTGCCATTGTTCAACCTCGTTTATCAACACTTCCAATGCTGACATGTCGGCATTCAGCATCATGTCCACATCTTTGGTGAAGCGCGCCGATTTGCTATAGGACATGGCTGCCACCGAACCACCGATGGCATACACAATCTCGAGTTCCTCCAACTTTCGAATCAATCGCTCGTTAAATTGGCGCTGGTCTTTGGTTAGTTCTGCTTGATTAGGATCAGTAAACATTGCTGGCAAGCAACCTCTGTGCTGTAGCTCGTTGCGCCTCAACCTCTGGCAAGCCGCGTGCTCGCTCTTGATGCAACAGCATGCCGCGCGCAAGGCTAAACATCTCGTTGGCGCGCATCGTGCTAACGCCTTCTGGAATCATCGGCAACAGCTTTAGCCAAGCCCTGCCTTCGTGCCGTTCATCAAACTTCGCCGCCCGCACCGCGCGTCGAATCTTCTCTTCTAGCGAAAGATTTGAGAGCTTGTCATACCCAATCACGGCATTCAACCGAGCTAAATCCATAAGCAGATTCTATAGCGCAGACGCAATCACCGTCTCACCACCCACCACCCGCTCACCCACGCGCACCCGCGCCTCAAACCCATCCGCAGGCACATATACATCTGTGCGGCTGCCAAAGCGAATCAGGCCAAACTTCTCGCCCTGTGCCAACACATTGCCCACGCTGGCGCGGTTCACAATGCGCCGCGCCAAAAAGCCAACGCGTTGTGCCACCACGCACTTGCCGCGCGAGCCTTCAATCACCGTGTATTGCGCGGCGTTGTGTTCGGCCTCCGGCGTGTTGGCGGCGGCATAAGCATTAGCGGCATTGCCATCCTCATAAATCACATCAATCACTTTGCCCGCCATCGGCGCGCGGTTCACATGCACATCCAGCAAAGAAAGAAAAACTGCGATGCGCAGCCATTCGTTCTTCCCAAATCGCCCGTCGCGCAGGCGTTCCACGCTTAGCACCTCGCCGTCGGCAGAGGCGTAAACCAAGCCTGCATCTTTGGGGGTGTGCCGCGCCGGGTCTCTAAAAAATAAGACGATGGCGGGTGCAGCCAGTGCAGGCAACAGCCACAACCCGGTTTTTGGGGCAGCCTTCTTCAGCAGCAGCGCCAATCCCCCCAGCCCCGCCAGAAAAGGCACCGCAGCCGTGTCGATCCCAACTTCACCATCCGGCAGCGCGGCGCGGTCGGTCGTCGTCAGCGGCTGCAAATTTTCGGCATAGGCTGCATCCACATCCCCAAACCGCAAATGATGCACCCACGCGGGCGGCACATTACGCAGCACGGTGTCTTGCCGAAATTTGTAGCGGCCCATCTCGTGCGCCACCACATCGTGCACACCTTGTATTTGCTCGCTGTGCGCCAATGTTAATTTTGCATACCGCCCACCGATATATTCGATGTAGCTCAGCACGCCCTCCGGCTTTAACAGCTTTTGGTAGTGCGCAAACACAGCCCGCACAAACTCTGGTGGGCAGTTGTTAAACGGGATGGCGCTGATGATGTAGTCAAACTTCTCGCTCGTCTCGTCTGTTGGCAAATCCAACACGCTCATTTGTTTGATCTGCGTTCGCCCGCGCACGCGCTCAAACTCTGGCTCGGCCTCGAAGCGCCGCTGCAAATAATCCACAAGCTCCGGCTCCAATTCCACGCACACCAGCGCGTCGTCGGGGCCAATGTGCTTCACAATCTGGCTGGTGATGGCGCCCGTGCCTGCCCCAACTTCCAGCACCCGCTTGGGCCCGGGGTGGCGTGCGAACTCACTCGCCATGGCCTGCGCCGCATAGCTGGAGGTGGGCAGCAGCGCACCCACCGTGCTCATCTTGTTTTTGAAAGCCTTGAAAAAATACAGCCGCTCTTCGAGAAAGTTCATAGGGCGCATCATACTGGCTCGTGTTGCGAATAACGTATTGCGTCATGTGTCTTGCGTTGGTTGGGCGGCGTACCCAACGCAAGACGCAACATGCAACTCGTCCCTCTTGTGTCACTTCCACACTTTCACTTGCACATTCTTTTCCGCGCAGCTAAATTGGCACTCGCATAGAGCCTGTGAGCAGAGGGTAGCCGCAGGCTTCAGCCTGCGCCCATATATGAGTAACAACGTGCATCATTTGGCTCTTGTCAGAGTTACTGGGTATGTTACTGGGTATATGGAACGCAGGCTAAAGCCTGCGGCTGCCTCAAGCAATTTACATGCTTGAAAGCACAAGCGTATTCCCCTAGGTTTTAGTTCACACAGAAAGGAGTTGTAAAGGAACCATGAAGATATCCAAAATGCAGCGTCGCAAGTTTCTAGGCACAATCGGCAAAGGTGTTACCAGCGGTGCCATTGGCGCAGCCGTGGCCGCCTGCGCCGCACCCGCCGTGCAAGCCCCTGCCGCCGGTGCCGCCGCGCCAGCCAACGCCCCCGCCCAAGCAGCCTCCCAGGCCGCCATACCCGATATTGCGTGGGAAATGGCGACCAGTTGGCCGGTGTCCCTCGACACAATTTACGGCGGCGCGCAAATTTTTGCCGAGCGCGTAGCCGCCCTCACCGACGGGCATTTCAAGATCAACCCCAACCCGGCGGGCAAGCTCTCCAAAGGCACCGACATTTTGGATGTGGTCTCGCAGGGCGCAGTCCCAATCGGCCATACCGCCAGCTACTACTACATTGGCAAAAGCTGGGTAACGGCCATTGGCACCGCGTTGCCCTTCGGCATGAACCAGCGCCAGATGAACGCATGGCTCTACGAAGGCGGCGGCCTGAAGACCTTGCAAGATTTCTACGCCAAGAAGTTCGGCGTTATTCAGTTCCCGGCGGGCAACACCGGCACGCAAATGGGCGGCTGGTTCCGCAAAGAAATTAACACCGTCGCCGATCTGCAAGGCCTCAAAATGCGCATCCCCGGCCTGGGCGGCCAGGTGATGAAGAAGCTGGGCGTGACCGTGCAAACGATCCCCGGTGGCGAAATTTTCCAGGCGTTGCAAACCGGCACGGTAGACGCCGCCGAGTGGGTAGGCCCCTACGACGACGAGAAGCTGGGCTTCTACAAAGTTGCCAAGTACTACTATCGCCCCGGCTGGTGGGAACCCGCCCCCACTCTTGAGGTCGAGATCAATTTGAAGAAGTGGGAAGAGCTGCCCGCGCTTTACAAAGAGGCCGTGAAGAGCGCCGCCGTAGAAGCCAACATGGGCATGATGGCCCGCTACGACGCACGCAACGCCGCCGCCCTGAAGAAGCTGCAAGCCGCAGGTGTGGAACTGCGCAGCTACAGCAAAGAAATTTTGGACGCCGCCCAGAAAGCGGCCTACGAGTTATACGCCGAGCAGTCCGCCAAAGACGCCGACTTCAAGGCCATCTTCGATGGTTGGAAGGCGTTCTTGGACGAGTCCAACGAGTGGTTTAAGCTGAACGAGCTGACTTACGCCAAGATGCAGGCGGGGGAATAGTTCTGTTTGCGTTGTTGCATTGTCGTAAGAGCGAAGCATTCGGCGAACGCCGCACCCGTACCCCAAATCACACACCCGAATGCTTCGCCCCTAATGTTGTTGGCTGCGTTGGTCGAATTCAGGTGGGCGTTTTGTTTGGAATGAACTCGGCAACGCTCAGGTGCGATGGGTGAAACCAACGTACGCCGCAGAGCATCCTGAGCGAAGTTGAAGGGTGCGGACGCGGCAAAACTTCATTAGCCAAGCTCGACATAGGCGCATTCTTCGACTACGCTCAGAATGCTCACTCAGAGAGCTGGCTTGCTGCAGCGCAACATGCGTTGCAAGATCACCTCAGTGGACAGCTATACAAAAAGCGACCTCGGTTTTTTGATGAAACCGAGGTCGTTTATGTGTCTCAAGAGAAACCCTACAACACCACACTCACCATCCGCCCTTTCACGTAAATCACTTGCTTGGGCGGCTTGCCATCCAAGAACTTGCGCACGTTTTCGCTGTTCAACGCCGCCGCCTTAATCGCCTCGTCGTCGGTCTCGGCCGCCACCGTCACGCGGTCGCGCACCTTGCCGTTCACCTGCACAGGTATGGTGATCTCGTCCTCGCGGGCGGCCTCGGCATCAAACGTGGGCCAGCTTTGCTGGTGGATGGAGTAGGCATGACCCATGCGCGCCCACAACTCCTCGGCCATGTGCGGGGCAATGGGGGCCAGCAGCCGCACCAGAATGTCAATCGCCTCGGCCCACTCCGGCGTGTCTACCAAACCGGAATCCCGCGCCTTAAACAGCGTGTTCGTAAACTCCATCATTCCGCTGATAACGGTGTTAAAGCTAAACGCTTGTGCATCCCGCTCGTAACGCTGAATAGTTTGGTGCGCCACGCGCCGCAAGTCTCTGCCGCTGAACTTCTGCGGTTGGCCCTTGTCTTCATCCGCCCCCAACACAATGCGCCAGGCTCGGTCTAGCCAGCGCCGCACGCCCGGCACACCTTGCGTGCTCCACGGCACGGTCGCCGCAAAGTCACTGATGAACATCTCGTAGCCGCGCAAGGCATCCGCCCCATGCTCGGCCACCACCTCGTCGGGCGTAATCACGTTGCCCTTGCTCTTGCTCATCTTCTCGAAGTAGCTGCGCCCGTTCTCATCCGTCACCTGTTGCGGCGACAAAATCATGCCCTGGTTGCGCAGGCTCTTAAACGGCTCCACAAACGGCACATGCCCCAGGTCATACAACACCTTCGTCCACATGCGCGAATACAACAAGTGCAGCACCGCGTGTTCCGCGCCACCCACATACATATCCACCGGCAGCCAATACTTCAACTCCTCGTAATCAAAGGCTTTCGTGTCATCATGCGGGTTGGGGAAGCGCATGTAGTACCACGTGCTACACGCCCACGTCGCCATCGTGTCCGTCTCGCGTTTGCCGTTTGGCGCATTCACAAACTCGGGCATGCCCGCCAATGGCGATTCGCCCGTTTGTATCGGCTCATAGCTCTCAACCTCCGGTCGCAGCAGCGGCAACTCGCTCTCTGGCACGGCCACCTCGCCGTCATCCGTATGCACAATCGGTATCGGTGTGCCCCAATACCGTTGGCGGCTAATCAACCAATCCCGCATGCGATAGTTGACCCGCCGCTTGCCAAAGCCCTGCGCCTCACAATGCGCAATCGCCGCATCAATGCTCTCCTGCCCCGCCGCCACACCCGTGATCGGCCCACTCGCCAGCATCACCCCATCTTTGTCCTCATACGCTGTCGTCCACTCACTCGTCGCTCGCACCTCGCTGCTCGGCGCTTTCACCACTTGCACAATCCCCAACCCAAACTTCCGCGCAAACTCAAAGTCGCGCTGGTCGTGCGCAGGCACCGCCATGATGGCGCCCGTGCCATAGCTCGTCAGCACGTAGTCCGCAATCCAAACTGGTACGCGCTCGTTGTTCACCGGGTTGATGGCGTACGCGCCCGTGAAGACTCCCGTCTTCTCCTTAGACTCGGTGCGTTCAGCGTCGCTCTTGGCTTTAGCCCCGCGCACATACGCTTCCACCTCTGCCTGCTGCGCCTCCGTCGTAATCTCGCTCACCAGCGCATGCTCCGGCGACAACACCATAAACGTCGCGCCCCACAGCGTGTCGGGCCGGGTGGTGTACACCACGATGCTCGAATCGTTGGTAAAGTTTTTAACGTTCGTAACGTTATCAACCTTAAAAACCACCTCCGCCCCCTGGCTCATGCCCACCCAGTTGCGCTGCATATGCACAATCTTGTCCGGCCAGTCCACATAGCTCAAGTCATCAATCAGCCGCTGCGAATATGCAGTGATGCGGAAATACCACTGCCGCAACACGCGCTTAATCACCGGTGTGTTGCTGCGCCAGGCTCGCCCGTCAATCACTTCCTCGTCGGCCACCGCCACGTTGTCCGTGGGGTCCCACCAACTGGTCTTAGGCTCGCTGCGAAAAGCCAACCGGAAGTTCATCAAGAAGTGGTTCTTCTCGGCGCGGCTCATCGTCGCCCAATCTGCCGCCGTAATGTGCGGCGTGGTCTTGTTAATTGCCCCCACTCGCTTGGGATGCCGATCAATAAAGTCCAAAATCTCGCCGTTGCCCTTCTCGGCCAGCTCCCATTCCAGCTCGCTAATCGGCTTAGCCTTGTCCTGGCGCGGGTCATACCAGCTCTCAAACAGCTTCAAGAAAATCCACTGCGTCCAGCGGTAATAGCTGGCATCTGCCGTGTTAAACAAGCGGCTCCAGTCATAGCTCAGCCCCATCAACTTGAACTGGCGTACATAGTTGTCGCTGTACTGCTTGTTCAAAATCGCTGGGTTGATCTTCTCTTTGATCGCCGCATTCTCGGTCGGCAAGCCATACGCATCAAAGCCCATCGGGTGCAACACGTTGTAGCCCTTCATGCGATAGAAGCGCGCCACAAAATCCGTCGGCACATAGTTGTGGGCATGCCCCACGCTCATCCCCGCCCCACTGGGGTAGGGGTACATGTCCAAAATGTAGTACTTGGGCCGCGCATCCTGCGCACCCGTCTTGTAAATTTCGTCGCGTTCCCAACGCTGCTGCCACTTGGGTTCAATGTCCTGGGGGTTGTATCGGTCTACCATCGCTTCGCTCCAAGTGATTGGTGATTAGAGATTAGTGAATCAATCACCAATCCCCATTCCCTAATCACCAATCTTCCTAATCTCATCTCCCACACTCACCACACCTGCCTGCACCACTCTGGCGTAGATGCCGCGCAGGTTTAGTCTGCGGCCTTCGTCGTTGCTGATGAACTTCAGGGCGTCATCCCCGAAGCGGGCGCGGAATTTGGCGCAGCCTTTGTGAAGCTCTGCGGTAATCTCCAGCACGGCTGTGCCTACGGCGAGTTGTTGGCCTACAGGCAGGTTCTCGTAGCTCAAATCCAAATCCGCATAAAGCTGATCGCCCGCCAGCGGCCAGCGCGCTTTGCCGTTCGTCACCAATGCCGCCAACCGCGAGTTCATGATCGTGATCTGCACGCTGGGGTCTGGGCTGCCATCAGGCAAAGACTTCCAGCAACCCTTTACCCAGTTGTCGCCATGCAAGCCACCCTCTGGGCTAAGCTCCGCCGTTTCAAGCAACCGCCGCTCATCTTTGAGTGGGCGCACGACAAGCATCTCTACTCGTCCGCCCTCTTTTGGCGATTGGCGAATGTGCTCCAAGTTAGCCACCAACTCGTTCATGCTCGTATGCGTCACTGCTATCGTGTTGTCCATAGTTCACCTCAAACAAAAAAATCCCGCTCGTCCCTGAGCCAAGAAAA
>JAYTNY010000528.1:0-16067 GCA_043748055.1 Roseobacter sp. | reverse complement strand
ACATTCAGAGCTGTCAACTGTGTTGTCGCCGAAATGCTCCCCAATCGTTTGGTCAATCGGCTTTTGTCTATCGTTCTGATCTGGTCTAGCACGATTTGTCCATCTTTGCCTTGAAAACGACAAGCGACCCGCATCGGATACTTTGGCCCTTTGGTCGTCATTGGCGCAATGATGACCGTCCCCAGATATTTGTTCATGTCATCCGGCGACACAATCAAACAGGGCCGCGTCTTCTTGATCTCACTCCCAACCGTTGGATCAAGGTTGACCAAATACACTTCAAAACGGCTTACCATTCCCATTCATCCTCATCCCATTTTGAAGTGCTGACGACTTCCGGATCAATCAACTTGTCATCGCCGCGCTCGGCCATGAGCCGACATTGTTCTTCCCAGCCTGCCCGAGGATGAAGCGCTGGACGCATGACCAAAAAGCCATCCTTGAGCAGCAACTCGATTTCATCTCGCAAGTTAAATTGCTCAAGCACCAGTTTGGGAATGCGAATCCCTTGTGAGTTACCTATCCTGACAACTTTTGTCCTTAAAACTGTTTCCATGGTGTGCCTCTCTTTGAGTAAGCACACTGTAATCACACCAGGAAACCTGTCAAGGAAGAGTTAAGGGGCAAGCATTCGGCGAGTGCAGCATCTGTAGCTCAGTCGAATACCCGCATGCTTCGCCCCGAGGAGAGGACACCCAGAACACTCCTATCCAACCTGGGAAAACTTCCCGACCCAGATAGGGGTGCGCCCTCAAGACGACGGGAAACCCTGCCTGCTATCTTGATGTCGGTTACGAAATCTCAATCTGCTAACAAGCAAAAAAACAGGAGAAAAAAATGAACACGTATCAAACTTTCCGACAAAAAGCGTTGGGCATGACTAAGATGTTGGCTCTGCCAATCGCGGCAATGCTCTTGGCTGCCTGCGCGCGGCAACCCATCACAGCACAACAGCCATCGGCAAGCGCACAGAACAAACAGTTGGTTGAACAAATGATCCAGAAAGTCTTTAATGAGGGCGATGCGGCTTCCGTCGACAAATTCTATGCCGCCGACTTCGTTGAACATGAAGAAGGCTCGCCCGGCCAGCAGGGTCTCGAGGGGATAAAAGCAGCGCTGCCGATTCTGCACACCGCTTTCCCAGATTTTAAAATGACCCTTGAGGATGTCGTTGTAGAGGGCGATAAGTTGGTGGTTCGGAGCACTTGGAGCGGAACCCAGAAAGGCGAGTTTTACGGTATACCTTCTAAAGGCAAAAGATTTTTCGTCAATGTCATGGATATCTATCGCATTAAAGATGGGAAGATTGCGGAACATTGGGGCATGACGGACATAATGGCGATGATGACACAACTTGGCGCGATGCCCGCACCGTAATAGCGCACACTGGCCTGGGACTCAGCAGTTGAAAATTTGCTTCTTGCAAAGCGCCTAAAGCCCTGCGGCTCAGAAGCCGAGAGGGCTTTAGGCGCTAACCTTGTTACCATGACCACACGCACGCAAACCCCACCCAAGTCACCCCTTCGCTGGCTGGCGCTTCTGCTGTGGGTTTTGGTCGCCGCGCTGCACCTCACGATGTTTGTGTTCGATTTGGTCAGGAATTACTCGCGCATCCTGGTCGAGTGCCAGGGAGCATTGGGGCTGTATGGCGGCTGCGACCAGTTGGCGATATCGGCGGCAGAGGTTGTTGCACTCTCATCCTGGGGGTTGACGCTACCGCACTACACCATCTACATGCTCGCTTGGGTGTGTTCGCGCAACTCATCTACTTGACATTGAGCTTACTCATCCTGTGGCAGCAAGGGATGAATCGGCTGGGTTTAACGGTTTCGCTGACGCTAATTGTTATTCCTTTCGGCATGTATTCAAGTAGCGACGAATTCGTCGCGAATTATCCCAATCTTTTTATTCTGGGGGTCGTTCTCGCACCGATCGAGGTAATGATCATGTTGGCATTTCTCTATTTGGCGCCCAACGGCCGTCCTTATCCCCGCTGGGCGTATATCCCGTTGATCGTTGGCAGTTTGCTTGTCTTCCCATTTGTAGTTGCAATCCCTGGTTTCCCTCTGCCAGACTGGGCCAGTTCATTTCTGAATAGGGCAATGATTGGGTTTGTTCTTTTGGGTATGGTGTTGCAGATTTATCGCTATGTAAAAGAGGCAAACCGCGCACTACGCCAGCAAACCAAGTGGCTTGTCTTTGGCATACTGGTCTTGGCCTCAACAATCCTGGTCTGGGTGCCTGTGTTCGGAGGTGTCCTCGCCATTCCAAGCGGCCCTCCACGGCTTGTGGCTAACGTCGGCACATGGACATTGATCTACTTGGGTCAATACTTTTTACCCATTGCCATCACCATCGCCATTTTGCGCTACAAGCTGTGGAATATTGATGTCATCATCAACCGCACGCTGGTCTATGGCGGTCTGACGCTAATCGTGGTTTTGATTTACACCCTGGTCGTGGGGGGATTCGGGCTACTCTTTCAAACATCAGGAAATTTCATCATCTCGCTTCTGGCGACGGCCCTCATTGCCATTGCCTTCCAACCGGCCCGCGAACGGCTGCAACGGACGGTCAACCGGCTCATGTTTGGCCAGCGCGATGATCCCTACGCCGTGCTCTCTCACTTGAGCCAGCAGTTGCAAACCACCGCCGTGCCCGCCGAAACGCTGACCTCGATTGTGCAGACGATTGCCGCCACGCTCAAGCTGCCCTACGCCGCCATCGAACTGGTGGAGCAGGCAGCTCAGGTCGGGCAGGCGGCGGTCGGTAAACCACTGGGCCAGACAGTTGAACTCCCGTTGCTTTATCAAAACGAACGCGTCGGGCGCTTGCTGGTCTCGCCCCGCGCCGTTGGCGAACACTTTACGCACCAAGAAGAACAGTTGCTGGCGGACATTGCCGCCCAAACCGGCCCCGTTGCCTCGGCCACCCGCCTGACCCTGGCGCTACAGCGTTCACGCGAGTTGTTGGTGTTGGCCCGCGAAGAAGAGCGTCGCCGCATCCGCCGAGACCTGCACGACGGACTCGGCCCAACTCTGGCCAGCCAAACGCTCAAGCTGGACACGGTTTTGGAGCTGTTGCAGGGTGCGCCAGCGACAGCAGCGCCAGTGCTGGCGGTTGAACAGCTCAAAATACTCAAGGGGCAAACCCAGCAGATGGTGGCTGATATCCGGCGGCTGGTCTACGAACTGCGTCCACCCGCGCTGGATGAGCTGGGTTTGCTGGGAGCTTTGCACGCGCATGTCGCACAGTTAAGCGGGACGAACGGCAGCCTGAGTATCTCCATTGATGCCGCGCCTGAACGCCTGCCCGCGCTTCCCGCAGCAATTGAGGTGGCAGCCTATCGCATTGCGCTGGAGGCGGTGACCAACGTGATCCGTCACGCCCAGGCTCACACGTGTCGCGTGCATGTTGTCATTGCCGAGGACACACTGTCGTCTACGCTGGTGCTTACCGTGACAGACGATGGTGTCGGCTTGCCCGCCAACCTTCACGCCGGGGTCGGCATCAGCTCTATGTGCGAGCGCACCGCCGAGTTGGGTGGCACCTGTGAGATAGGTTTGAATCCAGGTGGAGGCGTGCGAATCACAGCCAGGCTGCCTTTTGTGGTTGACGCCAGATTAAGAGAAGGTGACAAATGAACCCCATTCGCGTATTAGTTGTAGATGACCACACCTTATTTCGCGCTGGCTTACATGCCATTCTGGCAAACGTGCCGGATATGGAAGTGGTGGGGGAAGCTGGAACCGGAGCTGAGGCGGTGACCCAGGCAGCCACCCTGGCCCCAGATGTCATCTTGATGGACATTAGCATGCCCGATTTGAATGGCATTGAAGCCACCCAACGGGTACTGGCGGCCAAGCCCGATACCGGCATCATCATGCTGACCATGCTGGAGGACAACGACTCGCTCTTTGCAGCCATGTGTGCCGGTGCGCGGGGATATATTCTTAAAGGGGCGGACAAAGCCGAGGTGCTGAAAACCATTCGAGCGGTCGCAGGCGGTGAAGCGTTGTTTGGCTCGGCCATTGCGACGCGCTTAACCACGTTTTTCCGCGGCACGAAGGAGATAGCAGGCCAACATAAAGCGGCATCCCCCTTCCCCAATTTAACCGACCGTGAACGCGAGGTGCTGGAACTCATTGCAGCCGGCGAAAACAATCACGAGATTGCCCGCCAACTGCATGTCAGCACAAAAACGGTCAGCAACCACATCTCCAATATTTTCAGCAAATTGCAAGTTGCCGACCGGGCGCAGGTAATTGTGAAAGCGCGGTCGGCGGGGTTGGGTCATTAGGTCTCACTGACGAAACACATCCTCCACCGCCACCTCAAAACCCGGCAGCAACACCGAACCTGCCATTGCCGCACGGCCAAACACGCCATGCTCGTCGTAGCGATTGCCGTTCAGCGTCAACACCGTAATTTTCTCAAGGCTTGGGTCAACAATCCAGTATTCGGGGATGCCCGCTTCGGCATATTCTTTGCGCTTGGTCACCCAGTCATGCTCGCGGTTGGTGCTCACCACTTCCATCACCAAGTCTGCGCCGTCCCAATAGTCGTTGTTGCGGCGGTGGTCGTTTTCTCTGCGCATAAAAACAACATCGGGTTCGCGCATCATCCCGGGGCCCAGGCGCACACGCAAGCCTGCAAATAGCACTGTCCCCAAATCACGCGCCATCACAAATTGAAACAAGGCACGATACAAAAACGCAATGACAACTTGATGAATTTGACTCGGCATATCTAAAACCTCGATGAACCCATTTGAAAACTCCATCAGCCGCTTGCTCTCGCGGTTGGCATCCAGCCACAAATAGTCGGCCTCGCTCCACTGGCCTTGCGGCGGAAAAAGCAACGCAACATCCCAGGCAGGCTGAGGGGTTGTGGATACATCAGGTTGCGGGACTGCTAGTTCACTCATCTTATTCACCTCCGTGTTTGCATCCTACTACACGCACTACACGAACAAATTCCTCAAGCCTTCCCCAAACGGCGCACGCACAATGCCCTTCTCCGTAATTAACGCCGTCACATACTTGTGCGGTGTCACATCAAACGCCGGGTTATACACAGCCACGCCGTGTGGCGCAGTGCGCCTGCCAAAGCCCTCGGTAATCTCTTCGGGCTTGCGCTCCTCAATCGGGATTAGCTCGCCCGAGGCCAACGACATATCAATCGAACTGAGCGGCGCGGCCACGTAAAACGGAATGCCAAACTCTTTGGCCAAAATTGCCACGCCCAGCGTGCCAATCTTGTTGCACACATCGCCATTGGCCGCCACTCTATCCGTACCCACAATCACGCCATTAATCTTGCCCTGCGCCATCACACTGGCCGCCATGTTGTCGGTGATGAGCGTGACCGGCACGCCCACCTGTTGCAGTTCCCATGCGGTTAAGCGCGCACCTTGCAGCAGCGGGCGGGTCTCATCGGCAAACACGCTCACACGTTTGCCTTGCGCGGTGGCCACGTAAATGGGCGCGGTGGCCGTGCCCCATTGCGCCGTCGCCAGGCCACCCGCGTTGCAGTGCGTCAGCCAAGTGTCGTTGTGGTTGATTAAGTTTGCGCCGTGCGCACCAATGGCCTGGCACACCGCGTTGTCCTCGGCCACCATCGCAATCGCTTCGGCCAGCATGGCTTGTTTGATGGCGCTGACGCTAAGCATGGCATGCGCCGCCACCAACGCTTGCATGCGCTTGGTGGCCCAAAACAAGTTCACTGCCGTCGGGCGCGAAGTGTTCAGATACGCCGCCGTCGCGTCCACCTCGCGCTTAAACATGGCATAGTCAGTTGTGACGCAATGCCGCACGCCCAAATACACGCCCATGCCCGCCGCAATGCCAATGGCCGGTGCGCCCCGCACTCGCAACATTTTTATCGCTTCCCACATTGTGGGCGCGTCTTGCACATCGAGATATTTCAGTTCGTTGGGCAGCAACGTCTGGTCTACCAGGCGGGCCGCCTGCGCATCCTCGGCCCATTCAATGGTTTTTATTGGAATCATGGTTTGCTTTGTATCTTAATGGTCTTACGCTTTTGTTTTGGACAGGATGACAGGATTCAACAGGATAGGACTTTTTACAAATCCTGTTAAATCCTGTCATCCTGTCTGAAAAACCATTCATCAACCAGTTGGAAATGCAGAAATATCTTCCCACCCAAAAATAAGCTCAGGCAGTTTGTAGCCTTCCTCGTCAAACTCGGTGGTGCCTATAACTTGCCCGCCCATCGCAGCATAGAAACGGCTGGCCGAAACATTCGCAGTCACGCATTTAATGATCAGGGATGTCATCCCAAGCTGGGCCAACTGCGCCACAGCCATCTGCAACAACCGCCGCCCTACCCCACGCCGCTGGGAATGGCTGCGCACATACAGCGAATAAATTTCGGCAACGTTCGGCCACGGCTCCGCTTCACCAGGTCCACCGACAACCAGGCCAATGATTTCATCGCGGTCCTTGTCCACAGCTATCTTGTCCACAGCTATATAGATGCACGAAAGCGAATCGCTGCCATCGGCAATACTGCGTATATCACGCGCAAAAGCATTGCCTGAAACTTCAGGGGTCCATTCCTGCTTGCGCTTCAGCCAGGCCTCTTCCGGCATGTGGTCTTTGTGCGCGTGCATGTATGTGTCCACCATCATGCGGCCCATGGCGGGTGCATCGGCTTCTACTGCGGCTCGGTAAATCATAAGTTCGTCAATCAAATCCTCGGCTGCATCATCATCACGATCTCAATCAAATCATCAATCGTGCCAAACGCGCCGCGCTCCATCAACCACTTGCGCGCCACGCCGCACGCCAAATTCTCGGCCCGCGCACGCGTCGCGTCATCAGATATCGAATCCAAATCGGCAACATGCGCCAATCCAATCGCCCGCCGATAAATCTCGGCAGCCCCAAACCCCGCTGCGTCTTGCAACAGCCGTTGCATGTAGTTTCGCCTAAACGTCGGCGAGGGCCATTCATCTTTCAAGCCATCCTGCTCCCATGCCGCCAAAAACTCGCGCTCGAACACCAGCCAGGTTTCGCGCAACGAATCCAAAATCCATGAGCGATAGTCTTTGCGTTCAATCTCATTTTGTGCGTGATGTTCTTGCGCCGCATAGCTCAGCACCAAGTTGGCAAGATACGAGCCCACATCGTGACCCATCGGCCCAAAGAAGGCAAACTCCGGGTCAATCACTTTCGTCTCGGTCTGGTTCAGCATGATGGAGCCCGTGTGCAAATCGTTGTGAATCAAGGCCTGGGCATGCGTCATGTAGCGCTCTTTCAGCGCAAGTATCTCGGCGCGCAAAGCGTCATCGGCATACACGGCCTGCACTTGTGCATCGTTCAGCCGCGTCCACCGATTATTAGGGTGCGGCATGTAGGGCTGGGTAAAACACAAATCTTCTTGCAGCTTACGCATCACTGGGTTCATAAAGCGCGGCAACATGGCTTTCTTCTGCGCGCTCGGCAAAAACAAATCCGAGGTGTAGAACAACGTCCGCGCCGCAAACGTGCCAATGTGCTGCGCGGCCAGTGGATACTTGATCCGCTGCATCAACCCCTCGCGCATCACCACATGCCGATTCAAATCCTCGACCACTTGAATGTGATTGGACTGGTCGAAGAAATAGACTTTGAGCGTTTGCTCCGGGCAATAGCGCGCCTCCAATTGCAGCATCTCGTGCTCCAGGTCGGCGCGTTCTACTGGCAACATAAACTCTGGGTAACGCCACGAATACGGCAGCGCCTGCTTCAGCAATAGCGACCGCACGCTGTCCGAGATACGAAAGATCAAGTTAATGTTGCCCTCGGTAATCGCCTTGCCGCTTAGCGCAGTTAGATCACCGAAGAAAGTCGGAGCCATCTCCAAGCCGCGCACATAGTCAACGGCTGTTTGTTCGTTTAATGCTTCCATGGTCGTAGTTATAGAAGTTATCGAGTAGGGAGGCGCGATCGCGCGTCCCTACAAAAATTCAACGCGCTCCAACTGCGCCGCCACGCGCAAACAATCGGCCTCGCGCCAGGGTGCGCCAATAATTTGCACACCCAGCGGCAACCTCCCCTGGTGCCGCACCGGCACACTCACCACCGGCAACCCCACCAACGAAATCGGCTGCGTCAGAATGCCCATCGCTGCGCGGGCGGGCATGTCGGTGCCGTTTAGGCGCAGGGTGCGGGTGCCGATGGGAATGGCCGCGCACGGCGTGGCGGGCGCGAGCAAAATATCTACGTCGGCAAACAGCTTCAACACCTCGGCCACAAACCAGCGCCTGAACCGCTGGGCCTGCACATACCAGGCCGCAGGCGTTAACGCGTTTGCTAGCAAGCGATCACGCGTCGCCACATCAAAATCGCCTGCACGTTCTTTAAGATTCTTAAGATGCAAGTTGCCGCTCTCGCTGGCGGTGATGACAAACGCTGCGGCGCGAGCGCGCTCGGCCTCGGGCCAAACGAGGCGGCGCGTTGCCCCCAATGCGTTAGCTACTTTCGCCACAGCCTCAGTTGCCTCGGCCTCGGCATACGTCTCAAAATAGCCAGAAAGAGTGCCTATGCGCAACTCATCAGCCCCGCGCCCCAAGCCATGCGCAGTGGGTTCTGCGGCGCGTTGCGCACAGGCGGGGTCTGGTGGATGTGGCCCTTGTAAGACATCGTAGATCGTTGCCAGATCGGCCACCGTGCGTGCAAACGGCCCTACACAATCCAGGCTGGGCGAGAGAAAAAATGCCCCGCAGCGGGGCAAACGCCCAAACGTCGGCTTGAGCCCCAACACACCACACAGCGCCGCAGGCACGCGAATGCTGCCATTGGTGTCTGTGCCCAACGACACCGGCACCATGCCCGCCGCCACCGCCGCCGCGCTGCCACCGGATGAGCCTCCGGCGATGTGTGTCAGATCATGCGGGTTATGCGTTGGGCCGCAGTGTTGGTTCTCGGTCACAAAGCCATACGCATACTCATCCATGTTGAGTGCGCCCACGCATATTGCGCCCGCTAATTTCATCCGCGCAACAATCGTCGCGTCTTGCGTGGCAGGTGGATAACTCCGATGGATTTTTGAGCCAGCAATCGTGGTCACGCCTTCGATGTCGAATAAATTTTTGGCGGCGAACGGCATGCCAGCCAGCGGGCCAACAGCATCGCCTCGCGCAATGGCTACGTCGATCTGCGCGGCTTCACGCAAGGCGCGCTTATGCGTCACCTCGGTAAAGGCATTGATGGTTGGGTTGAGTTGGGCGATGCGCGCCAGCGTTTCTTCAACTATTTGCCTTGCGGTGGTTTGCCGCGTGCGCACGGCTTGGGCTAACTCGAGTACGGTGTTCATGGTACGGCAGACCTAAATAGACAAACCAATTGAAGTTGGCATGAATTCTGAACCCATTTACGGGAGAATTAGTGCCACTTTCATTTGACTTGTCTATTAGGTCTGTTTGCGAAATAGTGAGTGATACCTTGTGCCAGCGAGTATAAGAGTGTTGCGCTGGCACAAGTATGGATTCAGTAACAAGCTCTTAGTTCCCATCACATCTTCATCCAGGACAAAAAGCGTTGGGGTGCACCCTTCTGCTTTGGCATGCGGGAGATGCAGAAAGAAGACTTTGACCGCATCGCGCAGTGCATGTTGCCAGCCTGATGGCTTAACGCCGGAACAAAGGCTCTAGCCAAGGCAGCCCGCCCACGCAGGCGTAGGCACCCACCAACATGCGCAGCGTTTTGCCCAGGCCTGCCGCCACAAAAAATTTCCACAACGGCAGTTTGAGCGCACCAGAGATCGCGCCAGCCATATCAAAAACAGGGTTGGGGATGAGTGCGAACAGGAAGATGGCAAACATGCCATGCCGCTGCATAAACCCCTCCAAACGCTTATACAGCGCGCCCTGCGGAATGATGGCGCTGCCGCCATAGCCTGCTAGATAACCCGTCACTTCGCCAATGGTGGAGCCGATGCCGTTGACCAACCCCGTTCCTATCCACCCAAACGCCGGTGCTACGGCGCAAGCCACCACCACCACCGGCACCGGAATAAAAAACGTGGCGTTGCCGATGATGCTGACGATGAACAAGCCCAGCAGGCCAGCGTTGCCCAAACGCGCCAAATCATCTTTGAAGCGCAGAGCGGCCCACACCACGAGCAAACTAAGAATGACGGCGACGACCAGAGCAAGGGCTTGACGGAGACGTTGATTCATCGGCACGGACTTTACTACGGGGGAGGAAGCGAGGTGTTGCGCTAGAGATAGGGATCGACGGCATTGACCAACCACGGCACATAGGTTGGCCCGCCATTGCTTACCACTGCCAAATAGCCGGACACGCGCCACAAATTGCGCCGCTCATTAAACCCAGGATCAATGGGGAGCACTTCGGCATAGCCATCGAACACAGCTTGCGGCACCGGCTCAAAGTAATCCATGTAGGCCAGGTCAATTTCGGGGTGGCCAAAGTGAACTGAAGCGGAATCAATGACCACCGCCTGCGTAGGCGTGCTGATGAAATTATTCTTTTGCGCATCGCCGTGAATGAGCGTGGGTGCAACCGCCGGGCCACACAAATTAGGGAGGCGCGCCATCAGCTTTTCCACTTTACGCGCCACATCGGTTGGCAAATGCCCGGAGTCAATCGCGCCGATCAGCCGCGGCCACAAGCGTCGTTCGGCGTAGAACGTTATCCAGTCGTTGCCAGGCACCAGTCTGTTGTCTTGGTAGATGGGGCCGAAATAACCGTGCGTGGGCAAGCCAAACTGTTCGCCTTTGACGCGGTGAATACGCGCCAGAGCCTGCCCCATGTGTCGCCAGTGCTGCGCGGTTCGGTCTACGGCAGGAATCGCTTCCAGCAGCAAAACCACGCACTCCTCGACAACAACAACGCCGATGGGTGGCGGTATCGCCACAGCAGAGAGATCGTCGATGAGTTTCAGGCTGTTGAGTTCGGTCTCAAATTGATCTAGTGCATTGGCGGCATGGCTGAACTTAGCAAACACGGTGGAGCTGCCATCGGACAGCAGCGCACAGGGATGCGAAGCAAAGTCATTCAAATCTTCAAAGTGGGTGATGCGCCATGAATGACCGAGGTGATTGCCTACAAAGCGCTCGATGTGGCTGCTCAGCGCAGGGTGACGCAGGGGATGCATTTAAGATTGATCCGTGACGCGTATCTGGATTCCAGGCTTTAGTCGGTTAGTAACGCTACACCAGAGCCAGTAACCGGCTAAAGCCTGGAATCCAAAACTGCGAATGCGCCGCCGCTGAGTGCGGGTACAAAATGCACTTCGCTCGTCTCGCTCAGCGGGTGGCGCAAGCCCTGGCGGCTGTTTACGCCATCCACCACCAACGCTATGTTGGGTTTGAGGCGAGTCATGCCTTTGTCCTCTTGCACAAGGCGATCTTTGAGGCCAGGGTAACTGACCTCCAGCGCATCAATCACTTCGCGCACAGTCGCGCCGGGCACGTTCACCTCAGCCACCCCCCCGGTGAGGGCGCGCAGGAGGGAGGGAACCCAGATGGTTGCCATTGGCTATTGGCTATTGGCTATTGGCTATCAAAAGATAGCCAATAGCCAATAGCTAATTCAGATTGTTCCCAGCGCCGTCAACACATTGCGCGGGTTCATCGGCAGCACATCCACGCGCTTGCCGATGGCGTTGTGGATGGCGTTGGCAATGGCGCCAGCGGGCGGCACGATGGGCACCTCGCCCACGCCGCGCACGCCAAAGGGGTGGCCAGGGTTGGGCACTTCCACAATCACGGCTTCGATCATCGGCAAGTCCAATGCAGTGAACATGCGGTAATCCAGCAAGCTGGCGTTTAGCAGCAGGCCTTCTTTGCTGTAGACGTATTCCTCGTGCAGCGCCCAGCCCGCGCCTTGCGCCACGCCACCCTGAATTTGCCCTTCGACATAACTGGGGTGAATGGCCTTGCCCACATCTTGCGTGGCGGTGTAGCGCAGAATTTGCACCTTGCCGGTCTCGGTGTCCACCTCCACATCGGCAATGTGTGTGGCGAAGGCTGCGCCAAACTGCGTGGTGTCTACGCTTGAGCTGGCCGTCATCGGGCCGCCGGTGTCGTCCAGCTTTTCGCACAACTCTTTGAAGGTGATGGATTTCTCCTCGCGCAACTGGATGTAAGTGTTGCCCTCGACGGTAACGTCTTCGGGTTTGCACTCCCACAACAACGCGGCGCGTTCCTTCATTTGCGCCTGAATGCTTTGGCCTAGCTTGTAGGCCGCCCAGCCGGAACCAAATGTGGTGCGGCTGCCGCCGGTCGCATCGTTGTAGCCCACCTGGTCGGTGCCGACCACCACAGGTTTAACGTCTTCGGCGCGAATGCCCAATACCTCGGCCAACTGCATGGCCAAGCCCGTGCGCGAGCCACCGATGTCGGTGCTGCCTTCCACAAAGTTGACCGTGCCATCGGGGTTCACCGATGCCGTGGCCGATGACTTGCCACCCCAGTTAAACCAGAAGCCACTGGCTACACCCCGCCCTACTTTGAGGTGCGGTGCGCGCGGCGCAGGCAACGGGCTGTTGTAGTGGTTGTGCATCATGGCGGCCTGCACCGTTTCCAAGAAGCCGATGCGGGCATAGGTCGGGCCATCCGCGCGGCGGTCGCCCTCTTGCACGCCGTTGATGTAGCGAAACTTGAGCGGGTCCATACCAAACTTCGCAGCCAACTCGTCGACCACCACCTCGGAGGCAAAAGCGGCGTTGGTGCCACCCGGCGCTCGGTAGGCCTGGGCTTTGGGCTTGTTGACGAGGACATCGTAACCATCAATCAACACGTTTTCGCAGTTGTAGGGGGCAAAGATAACGCCCGCAGCCGCGCCCACCGGCGAGCCGGGGAAGGCGCCAGCCTCGAAGGCCATAAACGTTTGCATGGCGGTCAGCTTGCCGTTCTTGTCCGCGCCCATCTTCACTTTGATGTAGCTGGCGCTGGTGGGGCCGGTGGCCTTCAGCACTTCGTCGCGGCTCATCCACATTTTCACCGGTTTGTGCCCAGCCTTCTTGCTCAGCATGGCTGCCAGGGGCTCCAAATACACGTTTAGCTTGCCGCCAAAGCCGCCACCAATTTCCAGCGGGGTCACACGAATCTCGCTGATGGGCTTTTTGAGGATTTCGCTAAGTTCGCGGCGCTCATCAAACGCGGCCTGCGTCGTTGTCCACACGCTCAGGTAGTTGTCGGCGTTCCACAGCGCCGTGGCATTCTGCGGCTCGATGTAACCCTGATGCACGGTGCCGGTCACAAACTCGCGCTCGACCACGAAGGCGGCAGCGGCAAAACCCTGCTCCACATCGCCACGCTTGTGCTGCAAATGTTCGGCCACGTTGCTGGGCTTGTCACCTTTGCTTGCGCCCAACTCGTTGGTGCGAATTTCGGGCAGCAAAATATTCGCGTCCTTCATCGCCTCGCGCACATCCAGCAGCGGGGCCAGCACTTCGTACTCCACTTTGATGAGGGCGAGGGCTTCCTCGGCCACATGGATGTTGATGGCGGCGACGGCGGCGACGGCATGGCCGTGATACAGCACCTTGTCTTGCGCCATGATGTTGCGGCTGAGGTAGCTGAAGTTCACCACGCCTTCGCCTGTCGCTTCGAGTTTGTTGTCGGCGGCGGGGAAGTCTGTGCCACAGATCACGGCCTTTACACCTGGCAGCTTCTCTGCGGCGCTGGTGTCGATGCTTTTGATGCGGGCATGCGCGTGCGGGCTGCGCAACACTTTGCCAAACAGCAGCCCTTGCAGCTTAAAGTCTGCGCCATACACCGCGCGCCCGGTCACTTTGTCCACGCCATCATGCCGAATGGGCCGCGTGCCGATGACTTTATAGTCCACTTTCTTTTCTTTGTCTTTCTTCTCAATTACAGGTGTGTCCATTAAAAACCTCCAAACTCTGGGAATCAATTAACTTTTTACAACGGAATAAACAATGCACGGTCTACAAACTCTTCGGCTTCACAAACTTGCCAAATCAAGTGCAATTCTTCAACAACCTGACCGATTGAAACATCAGGGCGAATCCAGAAAAGACCTGCAAACGTTCTACCTGCGGCCATATGCACGGCAACGTGATTAGGCATTGTGCTTCTGTCTTCAGTCACCACGATGAAGCCGCGCTTGCCAGCCCATTCCAGAATTTCAGGGTCATCAACTCCTGCTGTAAGTGTGCCTTCATCACCAATGCGCAAAACCTCTATCAAAATGTTTGTGCGCAGAAGTTGGCGTTGAATTGCAACGTCAACATGCTCATCCAACAGAAAGCGTGGCCGCATTGCTAAATCAGTGAGGCAGACGGATGTCTGTGGCGCTGTTGCTCCAACTTCGCCCGAAGCGCCACAACGAATGGCTCAGGATTCTCTTGCTGTTCATCCCAGCCTTGCACGCGCTGCTGTTTTACCCGAGCAATGTATTCCCTAACGCTTGCACGATTTGCCAGATAGTAGGTGATGGTGGCATGAACCTGCTCTAGCGATACTGTCGCAAAACGTAATGCGATTTCTTCTGCACTCGACCCGACCCAATACGCACTCAACACAGATTCGATACCCACACGCGTACCTTTGATTCGGATTGCGGTTTCATTCACGAAATCGAAATAGCTTTCTAGTTGCATCATGCCACCCCACTTCTAAAGTGTTATTGCGACTACGCCAGCAATTACCAATCACCAATCACTAATTACTCTTCTGCATCTCCCCAGCCGCATCCATCACCGCCCGCACAATCTTGTCGTAGCCGGTGCAGCGGCACAGATTGCCCGCCAGCCAGTAACGCACCTCGTGTTCCGAGGGGTTGGGATTCTTGTCCAGCAAGGCTTTGCTGGCGATTAAGAAGCCCGGCGTGCAGATGCCGCACTGCAACGCGGCATGCTCCAAGAACTTTTGCTGCAACGGGTGCAGGCCCTCTTTCGGTGCAATGCCTTCTACGGTGGTAATGCTCTTGCCCTGGGCTTCTACGCCAAGCATGAGGCAGGAGTTCACCAGTACGCCATCAACTAGAACCGAACACGCGCCGCAGTTGCCGTTGTTGCAACCCTCTTTCGCGCCGGTTAGATTCAGCTCGTCGCGCAACACTTCTAACAAACTCTGGCGCGGCTCGCACAAATACTCGGTCTCTTCGCCATTAATTTTGGCTGTAACTTGGGTTCGTTTTGACATGATTGGTGATTAGTGATTAGGGATTGATGAATTGCAGTCACCAATCCCTAATCACTCTTTACTAATTTCCCTTCGCTCGCTCCACAGCCATTTCCAGCGCCCGCTTCGTCATCACATAGCTAGTTGTTTGCGTTGTTCGGCGCTGCCGCGCATATCGGTGATGGGGGTTGCAGCCGCTTTAGCGGCCTGGGCGGCGGCTTCGATGCTCTCGCTGTTCACGGGCTTGCCGACCAGGGCAACCCCAGCGGCGGGCACAAACAAGGGTGTGGGCGCAACGGCACCCAATGCCACACGCGCTTTGGTAAACGTGCTCTTGTCTTCGCTCAGCACCACGCTTACGCCCGCACTGGTTACAGCAATATCCATCTCGTTGCGCGGGATAAAGCGCAAGTAGGCCGCGCCGCTGTTGCGGGCAGGCGCGGGGATGAAAATCGAGACCAGCAGTTCATCCGGCTGCAAGATGGTGCGGCCTGGGCCAGCAAACATCTTCTCCACCGGAATCTCTTTGCGAATGCCGCCTCTGGCAATCAGACACACCGCTTCCAGCGCAATCAGCGTCGGCAGCGAATCGCCCGCAGGCGAGGCCGTGCAGATGTTGCCACCCAGCGACGCGCGGCCCTGTATAGCCGTGCCGCCAATGAGCGTGACAGAATCCATCAACCCAGGGTAGGCTTTGGCGATCTCGGCATTGCCATAAATTTTGTGGCACGGCACAGAGGCACCAATCGTCAAGCCCTTCTTGGGGTCGTAGGTTAATTCATTGAGTTGCGGAATGGCCTTCACGTCTACAACAACGTTGGCTTTTTTTCGGCCTTCGCGCAACATCACCAGGATGTCGGTGCCGCCACTGAGCAGTTTCGCTTTGTCGCCTTCTTTGGCGAGGACGGCGGTGGCTTCTTCAATCGTTCGTGCGGGGACGTAT
>JAYTNY010000527.1:0-4737 GCA_043748055.1 Roseobacter sp. | reverse complement strand
CACGGCTCAAAGCTCACGGCTTCCTACAATGCGCTGTCAATTCGTTCGTCATCATCGGCGGCGGGTGGCAGTGGCACGCCAGTGTTGGTTTGCCACTTCACATCTCTAAATGTCACCATGCGGTTGACGACAAAGTTCCACACCATGACCACGACAGCGGCGATGGCTTTGGTGGCGTTTAGGCCAATGCCCTGGTGATGCTTCACCACCAGCGAAATGGGAATAAGCAACACGAGTGACGTAATAGAGGCCTGAAACAACAGAAAGATAATTTCGTTGATGACCAAGCCCGCTGCATTCACCGCCAGAAAAGTGGGCAACTGTTTGCGCTTGGGCTGCGTGCGCGATTCGGGGTAAACCCACAACCGATTCCATACAAAGTTGTTGGTGGCTGCCACAATAAACGCAACCGCAACTGCTACTGCCACGCTAAAGCCAAAATAGCGCTCCAAAATGTTCAGCAGCAGCACATCAATGACCAAGCCGCTGAGGCCAACGATGGCGAATTTGCCAAAGCGCTTCACTTCCTTTTTGTTTTTGCGGGCTACGCCGTAGAGTTTGGTGTTCTTCATGCAGAGGGATTGGTGATTAGGGATTAGGGATTAGTAATTTGTTCAATCACTAATCCCCAATCCCTAATCACCCGTATATTTCTCAAACCACTCAACAATTCTTTTGATGCGCTCAACACGGTGCTTCGGCTCGCCGCTGCGCGATAGCTCGTGGCCTTCGCGCGGCCAGCGAATCATCTCCACGGTTTTTTTCATCAGCCGCATGGCCGCGAAGAGCTGCTCGCCTTGTTCGATTGGCACACGATAGTCTTGTTCGCTGTGCTCAATCAACAACGGTGTTTGCATAGTGGGCACATGGGCAATGGGTGATTGCTCCCACAAGTTCTTCACATCCTCCCACGGCGTGTAACCGCTCTCAAAATCGTTGAAAAAGGGAATGTCCGTCGTGCCGCGCATCGAGATGAGGTTGTAGACACCCCGCTGCGAACACGCCGCTGCAAAGCGGTGGTCGTGGCCGATGATCCACGCCGTAAGATACCCGGCATAGCTGCCACCAGTCAGCGTTAGCCGCTTCTCGTCCACAATGCCACGCTTTACTAACTCGTCCACGCCGCGCAGCACATCGCGCATGGGGCCGGGGCCCCAATCCTTCCAGTTGGCGGCTGTAAACGCCTCGCCATAGCCATCGCTGCCGCGCGGGTTGCAAAAGAAAACCAGGTGGCCCTTGTGCGCCAATGTCTGCCACTCGTGAAAGCCGCTACGAAAACTGGGTGACCACATCACATGCGGCCCGCCGTGCATCTCCACACACAACGGGTATTGCTTGCCCTCTTCAAAGTTGGGCGGTTTGATGAGCCAGCCCTGGATGGTGAACTCATCGCTGACGTAGTTAATCTCCTCAATTTCGCCCAACTCATGTTCTTCCAAAAACTTGCGGTTGGGTTTGTAGAGGCACAGCACCGTGCCATCCACCTCGCGCACATACAACGCGCTGGGGTCTTGGGCCGTGCTGGCAATGAACACGATGCGGCCACCGGCGTCTACATCAAACGCTTGCACGTCATGCGTCAACGCGGTCAGTTGCTCGGTCATAAACGGGGGTGAACATTCGGGAGGTTCGCCCCCGTTTATGACTACACGCCACAACTGCACGTTGCCATCTTTTAGCAACGTAAAGTAAAGGTGCTGGCTGTCGTCGCTCCACTTAAATTCTTCGGCGCCGCGGTCTAATGCTGCCGTCAGCTCAATCGCCTCGCCACCCTCGGCGGGCATGAGCGCCAACATCTGATTGCGGTGTCCGGGCCGATCTTCCTTAAAGCGCTCAAATGCAATCCACTTGCCATCCGGCGAAACTTTGGGCGAATAGCAACTGTGGCCTTCGCCCGTCATCCGCGCAAAGCTGCGTTCGGGCTTGCCGCTGCCGTTTTCGGGGATGGCGATGCGCACGACATCGGTATACATATACCAACGCGGCCCTTCGGGTTGCCGCGTATACGTGCTGATGAGAGATGCGCCATCGGCTGTCCACGCGGGCAACGCAAAGCTGTCCTCGCCCTCGGTTACGCGCACGGGCTTGTGGTCAGTTTTATGCTCGTCGCCAAAGCCATCCGGCACATCGGTCACATACACATGCGTCCACTTGCCATCCATAAAACTGGTGCCGGTGCGGTACGGAAACCGGCTAATCGTGCGCGGATCAAAGCGCATCTTCTCCTCATACTCGCGCTTCTCTTTGTCCTGCTTCTTCTCAAAGGCCTTCTCAAATACCGAAGTGGCGTCTTGCGTCTTGCGTCTTGCGTCTTCTTCTGACTTCTGACTTCTGTCTTCTGTCTTCTGATCTTCTTCCTCCCGCTCATCCGCCCGCAAGCTGGCCGTAAAGGCAATGCGCCTGCCGTCCGGCGACCACTCGAAGCTGCCGATGCCGTTCTCGTGCGAGGCCACGCTGCGCGCTTCGCCGCCGCTCAGGCTCATCACAAACACCTGCGGCTTGTCGCCTCGGCCCGAGACAAAGCCCAGGCGTGCGCCATCCGGCGAAAATTTCGGCGCGCCATCTTTGGTGCCAGCGGTGAAGGGTTGCGCCGAGGCTTCACCGGTCAAGTCCTTCATCCAAACGGTGCGCTTGTAGCTGTTGCCTTGTGCGTCGATGCTGCTGCGGGCAAATGCGGCCCGTGTGCCATCCGGCGAGACGCGCACATCATCCAGCAACACGATGTCGAGTAGTGATTCGGGGGTGATTGATTTCATGTAGATCGGCCAAACACGCGAAACGGTGTCGAAGTTTAACGAGCATACCATGAGGGGTTGCAATCGCTCTCGCCCAAGCGATTCGCTTTTTCACCCATTGTTCATGTATACATGCTAGATTCTTAACCTTCATAAGCCTGCACCCAACGGCTCATCTTTTTATAGGAGGATGTCATGAAAGTCGCCATCCTGCATTACGCCAGCCCCCCAGTCGTCGGCGGCGTCGAGTCCACCATTGCTTACCATGCACGCGGCTTAGCAAATTTGGGCTACGACGTGCGTGTGTTGAGCGGCGACGGCGCACAGTTTGATTCGCGCATCGAAACACAGGTGCATGCCTTGCTCGGCTCGCGCGATGAGCGCATTCTTGCGGTAAAGAAGCAGTTGGATGCAGGCGAAACGCCCGCCGCGTTTGCATCCCTAAAGCGCGAGATTGTGGCGGTGTTGCGCACGGCGCTGCAGGGCTGCGATGCCTGCATCGTTCACAACGCGCACACCATGAACAAAAATTTGCCGCTCACGGCGGCGCTAAGCGAAGTGGTGCACGATGTGCGACGCGACATCCGCAGCATTGCCTGGTGTCACGATATTGCGTGGGCCAATGCACAATACACGCCGGAGTTGCACGCAGGTGCGCCGTGGAACCTGCTCAAGAAAGCCTGGCCCAACACGCGCTATGTGACTGTTTCAGAAATGCGGCGCGGCGAGTTGGCGAAGACACTGAACCTGGCCGCAGACAAAATTATGGTGGTGCCGCCTGGCGTGGACATGGATAAGCAGTTGTTTTTGACCGAGCCTGCACGGCGCTTGACCCGCACACTAAACCTGATGAACGCCGACGGCATTTTGCTGTTGCCTGCCCGCATCACGCGGCGCAAGAACATTGAGCTGGGGCTGCGGGTGTTGGCAGAGCTGCGCATGCAATCGGGCCGAGATTTCCGGCTGGTGGTGACCGGCCCGCCCGGCCCACACAACCCGGCCAACCCCGGCTATTTGGATGAACTGTTGCGCTTGCGCGGCGAGTTGGGCTTGCAAACCGCCGCGCACTTTTTGTATGAGCATGGCGAGGGCGGCGTGCTGGGAAGTGAGCCGTTTGTGCCGGACGACGATACGATGGCAAACTTCTACGCGTTGGCCGACGCGCTGTTCTTCCCCAGCACGCAAGAAGGTTTTGGCATCCCGATACTAGAAGCGGGGCTGGCGCAGATGCCGATTTTCTGCGCAGATTTGCCACCGTTTAGAGCCACAGCGCAAGACAATGCGACCTACTTTGATGCGGTGAACGACCCACCCTCAGGTATTGCGGCGCGGGTGATGGTGGGGTTGGATCAACTCGACAGCTTTGCGTTGCGGGTGCGAGTGCGCCAACAATTCCGGTGGGAGGCGATTATTGAGCAGCAGTTGGTGCCGTTGTTACTTACCCCCGACCCCTAAACTGTCCGTTACCCAGAACATCCGAACAACTTTAGAGCAAAAGAGGGTGAAAGAATAGGGGGATGACAAAACGACGGGCAGTATGGGCGGAGCATGAGATAGGTTTGGCGAAGTTGGGGGACGCGCGGCGGGTGGAGCGAGCGGTGAAGATAGCCGATGCACGGCAAAAGCGGCCACAAGGGTCATTGACGGGGGCTGGGGAACAAGGCGGAGGTGAAAGGGGGGTATCGGTTTTACGAAAGTGAGGCAATAGAGTCAGAGGCGTTAATCGAGGAGCACGCACGGAGGATGGAAGAACGCGTGAGGGGGAGTGGGAGCAGAGTGGTGCTAGCGATCCAAGACACGATGCACGTGGAGAGCGGAGATCAGGACAATTGGGTGCATAGCACGTTGGTGGTGACACCTGAACGGGTGGCACAAGGATTGCTGCAACAACAGGTGTGGGAGCTTCGATCAAGTCATAAATCACAAGAAGCTGCCATTTTGGGGAGTATTGATGGATACTTGGTATGCCAAGATGGAGGTGATGAAGAAGATTGAGCGAGCG
>JAYTNY010000526.1:0-4363 GCA_043748055.1 Roseobacter sp. | reverse complement strand
CCTCTTACACGCGGTTTGTAACCGGCTAAAGCCTCGACCTCCATTTCGCTACTCGCTTACTGCTTCTTTCGCCACCATCGCCGCAACAGGCTTGGGGCTGTTGGGCTTGTTGGGATTAGGCATCGGTGCATCTGGCTTGTCACCATTGGCGGTGGCTTCTTCATCCTCTTCATCGCTCTCCCAGCCAATAATCCACACGCACAAACCGGCCAGGCCGATGGTTGCCAAAATCAAAAAGAGCCATTGGTTCCACAGCAGCCCCACATCGCGCGCGGCCACAATCAACACCACCACCATGCCGATGCCCAACAGCAACCACGCCGCAAGTTTTGGGTGGGCGCTGGCCCAAGTCTTTAGGTTTGTCATAGTTGGCATTCTAAAACGTGATGCATGATGCGCCTTGCGTATTTCGTCTTGAGTTGGGCTTGTGCAAGCCCAACTCAAGACGCAACACGAGATACGCAATAGGCTATTGCCACCAATCTTTGCGCGAGCGCGGATCCAGAAATGGCCCGCTGTCGCGCACAGCAATGGTTACAAAGGCTTGTTTGGCCGTGCCGATGGGTTGGTCGCTGCGCAGCATGGGCAACCAGCCGGTGGCGCGTTTGCCCGCGCTCAGTTGAGCGCGATATAGCAAAAGCAGGCCGGGGTCTACGCAGAAGTTGGCGAGATAAACCACATAGCCGCTGTCCACCACATCACGGTTACCGTAGTGAATCGTCAGCTCGTCGTCATCGGCAAACAGCACCATGGCGATGTAAGGCCCAGCAGATGTAATGGGCACATCGCGGCGTGGAATGTAAACGGCTTCGTTGGGGGTGGCGGCCAAGTCCAGCACACTTACCGGCCAATCGTTGTTGGGGCCGCCGGGTATGCCGTAGGGTGGGGCGGTGTTCTCGTCCCAATTCCAGTCCAAGCGTTTATAAGCTGCGACAAATGCAATATCGCGTTGTGGTTTGAAAACGTTGTAGAAGTTGGGTGCGTTGGAATCGGTGGGGCCGCCGTACTCTACGCGTTGCAAAGGCGCTTGCACGGGCGCATAGCCCAACACCGAGAGCCGAAAGTCGGCATTCTCATCGGTTAAACGGTTGCCTTTGTAATAGCCGCCTTGCACCGTCACCAACTCATACTGGTTGATCGAGACTTGTGGGCAAGTTTCTGGCTTGTTGATGAGCGGGAGATAGACGAAGGTGTTGAGTTCGTCGGCGGGTTGCGAAACAACTTGTGTGGGTTCGGTTGATTGCGCGAACGTGAGTTGGTTGCTATGCAAGAGGGCGATGAGGGTTGTTGCGATTGCGACGTTCACCCAAGCGATGTGTTTTCGTTTGGTGAGCATGCCGCATATTAACGTACGCTATCGCGTGTTACGCGCTGAGCTAAAGGCGCGCACTTCGGCAGGCGTTAACTCACGCCATTGGCCGGGTTGCAAATTTGACAACGTCACTGGCCCAATAGCCACGCGCAGCAGGCGCAGCGTGGGCAGGCCAACCGCCGCAGTCATATGGCGCACTTGGCGCTTCTTGCCTTCGCTCAAAATTAGCTCTAACCAGGCGGTGGGGCCATGTGGGGTGATGGGTTTCTCGCGGGGAGGCAGCTCTGGCTCATCGGCCAACATGCGTGCCTGGCATGGCAGCGTCGTGTAATCCTTGATGTGCAGACCGCCGCGCAATGGCTGCAGCGCAGCCTCCGTTGGCACGCCCTCCACCTGCGCCCAATATGTCTTGGGCAATTTGTGTTGCGGGTCGGTCACCCGATGAATAAAGCCGCCATCGTCGCTCAAGATCAGCAAACCCTCGCTGTCGTAATCCAACCGCCCGGCGGCGTAAACGTTTTTGGGCAAGCCAAACTCCGACAAGGTTCGTTTGGGTGGCTGCGTGCCAAAATCTTCTTCATGGGTGAAAGACGACATGACGTTGAAGGGCTTGAACAATGCGATGTAGCGTGGCATGGGTATAAACGTGAGTGTAAACCAGCATGCTAAAATCTTGCTTGTCGCCGACAAAGTTTTTGAGGCGACGCACGATGCGCAACTTGCTGAACTAGCCCAATAACGAGACGCCCACGCGCTCATTGCCTTTCACCTCAAAAGGCGACAGTTCAGTTTTATTTTTCCTGTTTGTTTCATTCTCGCTGTGGGTCGTTTTCGGCCCGCAGCGTTTTCGTTTTCCCAATGTCAAACTTATTTGCAATTCGGCCTATTCAGCTCAGCGACGAACCTTTTATGCGCGAGATGCTCGCCCAATCGATTCACCTGGAGCCGGATGACCCGGCGCTGCGGCGCAAGATCGCTGCGTTGCCGGAGATTAGCCACTACGTGGATGGCTGGGGCCAGCCGCATGACTATGGTTTTGTCGCAGAAGAGGCCATATCGCACCAGCCACTGGGCGCTGCCTGGCTGCGCCTGTTTACGCGGGCCGACAACGGCTATGGCTATGTGGACGACCACACCCCCGAAGTGTGCACGCTGTGCGTGGATGCTGCACATCGTGGGCGCGGCATTGGCACGGCGTTGATGACGGCGTTGTTGGAATACGTCGATGCGTGCTACGTCTCGGTCTCGCTCAGTTGCGCCCCGCGCAACCCGGCGCTGCGGCTCTATGAGCGATTTGGCTTCCTAGTCACGGGCGAAAGCGGCACGTCTTACACGCTGTTGCGCACGCACAATATGGCCCGCGTGGCAATCACCAATCCCTAATCCCCAATCACTTTCCCTATGCTGTTATCTGTTTCAAACCTCACCAAATACTTCGGCGCAGAGCTGATCTTGAACGACATCTCGTTTGTGCTGAATGCCAACGAGCGGGTGGGCCTGGTGGGTGCCAACGGCGTGGGCAAGAGCACATTGCTCAAGCTCATCACCGGTCAGTTAGAGCCAGACTCCGGCGCAATCGCCATCAACACGAAAACAAGCCTGGGCTATTTGCCGCAGGTGATTGCGGGCTACGCCGACAAGACGCTGGACGAATTGTTGCTGGACTTGCAGGGCAACTTAACCCAACTGACGGCCCAACTGCGCCAGCTTGAAACGCAGATGGCGACGGCGAGTAACGATGCCCTCGCGCTGCTCATGCAAACTTATGGCGACCTCAGCGAGCAGTTTGAGCAGGCGGGCGGCTACGAGTTGGATCATCGCGTGGATGAGGTGTTCGCCGGGTTGGACATCTCGCATTTGCCGCGCAACCGCGCAGTGAACACGCTGAGCGGCGGCGAGAAGGAACGCGTGGGCCTGGCTGCGCTGCTGCTGCGCTCGCCCGACTTGCTTTTGCTGGACGAGCCGACCAACCACTTGGACTTTGCTGCGCTGGCTTGGCTGGAGGCGTATCTCAAGAATCACAAAGGCGGGCTACTCGCCGTCTCGCACGATCGGCAATTCCTCAACAACACCGTGAGCGTGATTTTGGAGATTGACGAATACACGCGTGGGCTGAAGACTTATACGGGGAACTACGAGGCCTATTTGGTTGCGCGAGAACGCAGCCGTGCGCAGTGGGCCATTGACTATGAGACGCAGCAAGAAGAAATAAAAGAGCTGCGCAAGCAAGTGCGGGCCGACGCGCACTACGGCGACTTTTGGAAGGGTGGCGGCAAAGGGGCAGGCGACAAGTTTGCCAAAGGCTTCTTCAAAGGCCGCGCTGCTGTGGCTACCTCGCGCCGCATGCACAATGCCGAGGAGCGATTGGCCCGCATCGAGGAGCACCCCATCCCCAAGCCGCCAGATGAAATTCGCATCTCGCCGGAGTTCAGCCCCGTCGAGTTGGAGGGCAAGACGCCGTTGTGCGTGGTGGGTTTGCGCAAAGCATTTGGGCCGCGGGTGCTGTTTGATGGCATCACGTTCGACCTCAAACCGGCAGACCGTATTGTGATTACCGGGCCAAATGGCTGCGGCAAAAGCACGTTGCTGCGCATTATTGCGGGCGAGTTGCAAGCCGATGCAGGTGAGGTGACGATCTCTCACGCGGCCCGCGTGGGCTATCTCGATCAAGAACAAACCGCCCTCACAAACCTTCAAACGCAAACTCAAACGGCGTTTGAGTGGTGGTGCGAGGGCCTGCAAGGCGACGAGGAAACCCTGCGCACCGAGTTCTTTCGCTTCTTCCTGCTCACGTTCGAGGACGCGCAAAAACCAATTGCTGCGCTCAGCATCGGCCAGCGCCGCAAGTTGCAGTTGTTGAAATTGATCGCCGAGAAGGCCAATTTGTTGCTGCTGGATGAGCCGACCAATCACATCAGCTTTGACGTGATGGAGAAGTTTGAGCAGGCGCTGCACGAGTTCAACGGCCCCATTCTGGCCGTCTCACACGATCGTTGGTTTATCGAGCGGTTTGGCGGGCAGGTGTGGCAGATGGGCGCCGCACCCAAAACG
>JAYTNY010000525.1:0-3156 GCA_043748055.1 Roseobacter sp. | reverse complement strand
CGTGGCCCCTTCGTTAACATGTTCGCTTGGAACGGGAGCGTTAATGTCAACGTGGTTTCAAAGCGCTTTCGCGCGTGGCCCCTTCGTTAACGCTAGCTTTAAGGTTGCCAGTGGCTTCCCCACTTACAACCCAAATTTTAGTCCATACCGTTCATTCTGCAAGTCAAACGTTGTTCAAATCACCCTCAAATCGGCCTCCTCCTCCCCACCGCTCTTCCAGCCATCAGACCGGAAAATAAAGTGCTCAAAAACCTGTCAAAATATCCCAATTTCGATGAGACGACCCATGAAAATTCAAGCCACCCTTTTGGCCGATCTCGAAGCCTTCTTAGCCCTCTGCACCAACGACCGTGTGCGCTGCGTCGGACAATGCATCTCGCGCATGGCCCTGCCGCTCATCGCCCGCTGCCTGGCCTTGCCGCCGCAACTTGCCAACTGGCGCACCGCCCGAGATTGCCCGCCCATCCACCACTTGCACACCATCGCCCAGTTGGCGGGGCTGATTCATCGTCACCCTCAAAACAAGTTGCTTCAGCTAACGCCCTTTGCCCTAAGCTGGCTCAATCAAACCCCCGGCCAACAACTTACCCAACTTCAATCCGCATTCAACAACGCCGATGCACTAAAAGCAACTTGGCTGGCGCTGCTGCTGCCGGGCCACAAATTTATGCATCCCGAATTTGCCTTTCAGCCGCTTCTTGCCCAGGCCCACTCACAGCTAGCCCAAAAATCGGCTACCCCTTCCTCAAAACACATCTCGGCCCTTGCAAAAGCCTTCGCCCTCCAATCGGTCAGCGTCGTGCCATCTGTTGCCATCGCTTCAGAATTTGCGGCCACCTTTCTCGCACTCCACCAGCAACTCCACACCGCCCAGGGGCCGCACAAAATACAGGGCACCTGCCTGTTGATGGCCGACCCAGGCAAGGACGGCTGGGTTAACCCCCATGCCATCTACTTGCCGCTGTGCCCAACCCTCACCGCCGGTCAGCGCCATGCGTTTTCGCAAATCGCCTTGTTGCAACACACCATGCAAGCACAGGGCAGCCTGCATCGGCACTATCTGCTCGACTCTAATCACCTGCGCCGCGCCTGGCAAAACGGCCTCTCTTTGCGCCACATCCGCAACCAACTGGAAGAAGCCACCGCCAATCCCCTCCCGGAAATCGTGGTCTGGCAATTGCGCCGCTGGGAGCGCCAATGGCAGCAGATGCGCGTCTACCCCGCAACCATTCTCGAAGTATCCGACCCGGCCCTGTTGGAAGAAGCCACTCGCAGCCGCCCAATTCGAGCGTGCATCGCTCGCACCCTCTCGCCCCGCGCCGTGGTGGTGCGCCCAAACGCGTTGCCAGCCTTGTTGCGCCGCCTGCGCCGCCGGGGCGCACAGCCTTCGGTTCGCCCCGGTTTGGGCGATGAAGCTCGCATCGGTTATCGGCTCGAGCAGCCCGATCTGGCTCACGCTTACATCAGCGCACTCCTGTTTCATCACTTGGCCGATTCAACATCGCTCAATTACCGCCCGCCCTTTGCTGCCGTCGAGGCACTGGGCCAAGCCCTCAGCCCCAACGATCATGCCTTTGCCCATCAACTGTTGACCGATGCGTTGGACGACCTTGAGCGCAGCCGAAGCCGGGCTAGCCAGCCTGCTCAGCCCATGCTCTCAACTATGTCCTTTGCCCATGAAGAACGCTGGGTGGCCCAACTGCAAACCGATATTCAAATTGGCGCACAACGCCAATTCACATACCGCGCCGCCAACGGTCAGCTCAGCCAACGCACAGTCAGCCCGCACCGCATCGAATGGCACGATGCCGTGCCCTATCTCATCGCCTTCTGCCACCTAGCCCAAGACGAACGCACCTTCCGCATAGACCGCATTCAGCGGGAAGCAGAAAGCTATAAGCGGTAAGCGAGAAGCTTCCTGCTTCCTGCTTCCCGCTTCCCGCTTACAGCTTCCCGCTACTCCCCAATAAAGTAATACGGCTGCATCCGCACAATCTCGCCGCCCGTGCCCACCGTCTCAATTCGCTTTACCGCGTCCTCGTCAAAAAAATAAAAGCGCACGTTGTCCTCTTTCGGCACAATTAATTTTTTTAAGGTCGCCCGCAGTCGCTTGTAAGCAGCGTCCTGCAAATCGCACTCAAACACGCTGAACTGCACATGGTTGCCAAAGTTCTTCAGCGTCTTCATAATCTTCGTGCGCCGTCTGTCATCCGTCACGTCATAGCTCACCAAAACAAACATCGCCACCCTCCCCTAATCTCCCAATCTCTTAATCTCCTCATCTCCTCATCTCCTCATCTCTCCCACCGCCCGCATCACCGCATCCTCCGCCATCGCATCCGCCAGCACATTCCACTCGCGGGGGATATGCGTAAAGCTCACCATGCCAAACTGTTTTGCCAGACGTTGCGCCCGCTGATACAGCGGCTGTAAGCGCCCACTGCGCACCGTGCTGGCTCCATTCATCTGGTCCACCACCACTTGGCTATCCGCAAAGATGCGCAGGTTTTGGGGCCGATAGGGCAACACCGAGGCCAGGCCAAACAAGAGCGATTCGTACTCGCCCTCGTTGTTGGTCATGCCGCGGGCCGTGCGGGCGTGCCAGCCAATCAGCGCATCGCGCCCATCCCGAATCACCAACCCCAACCCCGTCACCTTGTTGTGCCGCGTCGAGGCATCTACCCACACCCGCAGTTCGGCCACGCCCGGTGCAATCATCAACGGCACCGCAAAGGTGGCATTCGCCAGCGCACTGGGCGCATCTCCGCGTGCGTCCGCGCGAGCTTCTGCGCTACGCTGCAACAGGCTTTGCCAGATACGGCTCATAGTTCGGCTCCTCACCTTTCAGCACCCGCGCCAATTGGCGCACCTGCAATTCAAGGCTGCGCCGGTAGCTGGTGCGCTCGCCGCTGCGCGGATGCAGCACCACCATTGTCAGCATCCCCTCATACGTCTGAATCACCCGCTTCACCGCCTCGTCCGTCAAAGACAACAACCGGGCCGGTCGCGCATCCCCTTCGTCTGGGTTACTACCCGCTTCATTCTTTTCTTTCTTCACCTCTTTGCCCTTCACAAAGTCGCGGGGCCGAATGTGCCCCCAGTTAATGAGCCGCGCCACCAACGCATCCACCACAATCGGTCGCCACTCCTCCATCA
>JAYTNY010000524.1:0-6725 GCA_043748055.1 Roseobacter sp. | reverse complement strand
CGTTGTTCGATGTGCGCACGGCTTTTCCTACGCACGAAGGCTTGCCTTATGTGCCGGTGAACTACGACCGCCGCCATCACGGCCCGCTGAGCGTGCGCGATGCATTGGCGACCAGCAACAACGTGGCCGCCGTGAGCGTGCTGCAACAGGTGGGGTTGGATGAGATGCTGACCCAGGCCAACGCGCTGGGTCTGCACTCGTTCAAAGACGCCGATGACTATGGCCTCTCGCTCACCCTGGGCGGCGGCGAGGTGCGCTTGCTGGAGCTTGCCACGGCTTATGCCGTGTTCGCCAACGCGGGCAACCGCGTGGAACCCTATGCGATTGCCGAGATACGAACGTCGAATGGCGAATTGTTGTTCACTCGCAACTCGTCATTCGTCACGCGTCACTTGTCACTCGACCCTCGCGTTGCTTGGTTGTTGAGCGATATTCTGAGCGACAACACCGCCCGCGCGCCTGCGTTTGGGGAAGGCAGCGTTCTTAGGCTGAGCCGCCCCGCTGCCGTGAAAACCGGCACCACGACGGATTACCGCGATAACTGGACGGTGGGCTACACGCCCGAGCTGGTAACCGGCGTGTGGGTGGGCAACGCCGATGGTGCGCCGATGCAAAACATCAGCGGCGTGACCGGCGCAGGCCCCATCTGGCACGATTTTATGGAGGCCGCGCATCGCGGCAAACCTGTGTCGTGGTTCACTCGGCCGGATGGCTTGCGCAGCGTGCAAGTATGTGATTTATCGGGTTTGCTGCCCACGCCAAGTTGTGCGCACACGCGGGCCGAGTGGTTTATTGCCGGCACCGAACCTACGGCACAAGATACTTGGCACACCGGTGCACAGCTCAATTTGCCGGTGCCGCTGCGCGAGTGGGCGCGTGAGCAAGGTTGGCCGTTGGCAAATAGTGAATGGGGATTAGGGATTGGTGAATCATCTCAATCTTCAATCCCTATTCCCCATTCACTAATCACTCTGGTTCAGCCCGACGATGGCTCGCTCTATCGCATCTCCAAAGCCTTGCCGCGCAGCGTGCAGCGCATTCCGTTGAGCGTGGCAGTGAACGAGCGCGAGGTGAGCCGCGTTGAGTTAGTGCTGGGCACAGGCGAGGTGATCGCCACGTTTACACAGGCACCCTTCACCGCCGTCTGGCCGATGAGGCCTGGCACGTTCACTCTCACCGCCAAAGCCACATTGCGCAACGGGCAAGTTATCAGCAGCCCGCCCGTTACAATCTCCGTTCTGGAATGACTGACGCAAATCGCTTATCCCCGCCCTCTCATTCGTCATTCGTCATTCGTCACTCGTCACTCATCGTTCTACTTTCCATCCTTGCTCTTGCCGCTTTGCTCCGGCTGTATCAAATAGATTTAATTGATCTACGCTTCGACGAAGCCTCGACCGCGCAGTGGGCGATTGAAATTGCGAAGGGCAACTGGCAACTGATTGCGCCGTTTAGCGGCAGCGTAGCCAACCACCCGCCGGTGATGCTGTATGTGCTGGCCGTGCCGTATGTGTTTACAAACGACGTGCTGGTTGTGGCAACGTGGCGTGCGCTGCTGGATGTAGCGGCCATCCCACTGATTTGGCTGGCTTGCAAGTGCCATCTCAACCTTCGCATTGCATTCATCGCGTGTTTGCTGTTTGCGGTGGCGCCGTGGGCGGTGCAACTGGCGCGCAACATTCGCCCGGTGGCGCTGCCCCTAACGACGACGCTGTTGTTTTTTGGCTTGCTAGAGGCAGTGCATGCGCGGGCAGGCAAGACCAACGATTGGGGTTGGCCGATGGCGGGCTTGGGCATTGCGCTGAGCGCGGGCAACCATTTGGCGGCGATGTATCTCGCGCCGGTCATTGTTATTGCGCTGGGGCTGGCGCTTTTTGCACGACGGTTACGCATCAACCGCATTACGCTGTTGGCGTTGGTGCCTTTGTTAATTTTGGCGGGCAGCTACTTGTGGTACGACGCGAATAACGGCTGGCGCAACGTATCGGGCTATTTGCGCATGGCGGGTGAACCGGCCACGTTGAACGATGAAGCCGTGCGCTTTGCCTTGTGGGGCAGCGGCGGCACACACCTGAGCGACTTTATGGGCGGGGCGTTTGCGCAGTGGCAGGCCCAGGTGCCGCAGATTTTTAACGGGCTGGACACGCTACAAATGGGTTGGTTGCTGCTGGGCCTCGGCGCGTGCGCCATCAAACTGGCCCGCACAAAGCAAACCGTGTTTTTGTTGCTGCTGGTTTGGTTTGTGCTGCCGGTTGCGTTGCAACTGCGGCATGCTCGCCCGCTGCAAATGCACTACTTCACGTTGCTTTACCCGGTCTCGTTTGTGTTGATGGCGCTTGCGGCGGATGAGGTGCTGAGTTTTAAGTTGCGGGTTGCCGGGTTCAGGGTGGCGCGCTTGGCGTGGCTGGTGTTGGTGGGTGTAGTGGGCTGGCAGGTGTTTACTACTTTTCGGTTTTACGACTTTGTTGGGCGCTACGACACGAGCGCGGGCGGCTATGGCTTGCCCGCACGCTTTAGCTTGGTGGTGGCAAGAGAAGCCGCTACGGACAAAATTGTGGTGACACCGGGCGGCGACCCACTGGTGAACGAGATGGCGACGGTGTGGGACGTGTTGCTGGCCGGGCAGCCACATCGTTTTACCAATGCCAACGAAGGGTTAATTTTGCGGGAACAGCCCGCCCAATATATTTTTACGCCGGGCACGGACGAGGCCTATGCGCGGCTGCTGCGCTATGCCCAGGTGACTTACACCAAAACCGTGCCGCTGCGTGCAGGTAGCAGCCAGAGCTACATTGTGGTTGGCACACAGGGCGTGAATCTGGCACAAGTGCAATCAACCACAACCCAGCCGTGGCAAAACGGGGCGCAGGTGTTGGGCTATCAAACTCAAACTCAAACTCAAACTCAGCTAAGTCTGGAGACGTTTGTGAAGGTATGGCGGAATGCGCAGGCTGGAGCCGACTATCACTGGTATCACCATCTGTACCAAGCCAATGCAAAAATTGGGCAAGCCGATATGGGCGGTGTGGATGCAGCCAACTGGCGCAAGGGCGATATTCTGTTGCATTGGGTGAACTTGCCGTTGCCGCCTAATGCAACTGGTTTGAGTATGCGCGTGGGTTGTTACACCTACCCGCAATTGCAAACGGTGATGTTGGTGGACGCGGCGGGGAACGTGGTGGATGATGGGGTGAGTTTGAAAATTCAGTAGTCAGTCATCAGTTTTCAGTCGTTAGTTGCCAACTTGATCTGACAACTGATGACTGAAAACTGAAAACTTTTTATGCGAGTCATTGTTTTAGGAGCCGGAGCCATTGGTTGTTGGATTGGCGCAAACGCTGTGCAAAATGGCGCGCAGGTGATATTGGTGGGCCGCGCTGCGTTGGCGCAGCAGATGGCGGTGCAAGGCCTGGTGGTGGATTTGCCAGACGGCAACCAATGGGTGTTGCGCACGCCCATCGCCAGCACCGAGATTTCGGCTGAGGTGGCCGAGCTGGCGGATGCAGTGTTCATCTGCACCAAAGCCCATGCCTTAGACCAGGCGATTGCCCAACTGCAAGCGGCTGGGCTGAGCAAGAAGGCCTGGCTGGTGTGCTTTCAGAACGGCGTGGGCAGCGAGGAGCGCGTGGCGCAGGCCTTTGGCGCGCAGCGTGTGTTGGCCGCCACAACGACCACGCCGGTGACGGTGGCCTCGCCTGCGCATATTCGCGTTGAGTCGCTACAGGGCGGGGTGGGGGTGGCATCGGTAGACCGGGCATTGTGGTCGAAGGACATGGAGCAAAGTGCAGCGGCGGTACGCAAGCTGGTAGGCGGCGAGGTATACCCCAACTACGAAGTGATGAAATGGAGCAAGCTGTTGCTGAATATTGTGGGCAATGCCAGCAGCGCCATTTTGGATTTGCCTTTAATTGAGATGTACCGCGACAAGCGCCTGCTGAACCTAGAATTTGCCATGCTGCGCGAGGCTTTGGCCGTGATGCACAAACGTAATTTGGTGCCCATCGATTTGCCCGGCGCATCGGCGGCGAAGCTGGCGAAGGCGGTTCGGCAATATCCGGATTGGGCGCTGCGGCTGGTGCTCAAGTCACGCTTTATCAAGGGCCGTGGCAACAAAAAGCCCTCGTTCTATTTTGATGTAGCCCAACCCAACGGCAAAACGGAGATTGAATATTTGAACGGCCAAGTGGTGGCGTGGGGTCAGGATTTGGAGATTGCAACACCGGTAAACACTGGCCTGACCCGCGTGATGTTAGACCTGGTGCATGGCCGCGAACGCGCCGAAGATTGGCGTGGACAACCAGAAAAACTTTTGGCGGCGTGTGCAGGCGAGGTGCGTCGCACGTGATTCCCCGACGCTCTGAACAGCCAGAGTTGATGGACGACGAAAGCCTTGATGACTTACGAGGTTTAGCAAACAACCTGCGCGACATTGCGCGCTACAACACGCTGCTGGGTGCGAACGCGCTCATGCTGAGATTGGTTCGGCAGATTACGAATTCATCGCATGTGAGCGGCCTCGATGTCGGCATTGGCTCTGGCGATTTTATTGTTTACGCTGCGCAACGGCTGCCCTCATCGTGGGTGGGCCTCGATCTCTCGCCGCGCATCTTGTCCATCGCGCGTGCCATCAGGCCAGCCCTGCTGCGCAATTGCGCCAACGCCGATGCCACGCGCTTGCCGTTTGCGGATGGCGCGTTTGATGTGGTGACGTGCGCGCTGACTGTGCATCATTTGCAGCCTGCGCAGGCGGTGGCGTTATTTAGAGAGTGTGCGCGTGTGAGCAAACGCGGCTTTGCGATGGTGGATTTTCAACGAAGCTATGTGGGCTTGGTGGGGTCGTGGTTGTTGACGCGGCTGACCAGCACCAATGTATTTACCCGCAACGATGGCGTGCAAAGTATTCGGCGGGCTTACACGATGCGCGAGGTGCGAGAGATGCTGGCTGAAGCAGGATTGAGTAATGCCGAGGCGCGCGGCCAAACGCCTATTCGGTATTCAATTGTCTGGCGCAAAGCTCAAAGCAGAGCATCCTGAGCGAAGTCGAAGGATGCTCCTATATATGGTTAGGCTACTGCCCCCACGATCAATTTCAATCGCTCTTTCGCCGCATCGCTAATCACGTTCTTGCCGGTCATTACTGCGTGCTTCACCGCGCCTGCGCTTTCGTGGGGCAGGGTTTCTATGATGGGGATGAGATTGGCAATCGCCCTTTGCGCGATCTCTAAATTGGCGTGCAAGCGTTGCACCACCATCTCCACGGTCACTGGCGCTTCTTCCTCGTGCCACACGTCATAATCTGTTACATGGGCCATGATGGCGAAGTCCAGTTCGGCCTCGCGGGCCAGAAAAGCTTCGGGGCAAGCGGTCATGCCGATGATGTCGCAGCCCCAGGCGCGGAAGGCATAGCTCTCGGCTTTGGTGCTAAAGCGCGGGCCTTCGACGGTGATGAGCGTGCCACGATCATGAATTTCGCTGCCTGCATCGCCGATGCCTGCATCTTTGACCGCTTGCACCACTGCATTGCTGAGCGACTGTGAGAACGGCTCGGCCACGCCGATATGCCCAACCATGCCCGCATCAAAAAACGAGGCGGCGCGCTTGCCTTTGGTGAAATCAAACAAGTTGCTGGGCACCACAATATCGCGCGGCTTCATCTCCAACCGCAAGCTGCCGCACGCGCTTACGCTCAGCACATGCTTTACGCCCAGAGATTTGAGCGCCCAGATGTTGGCGCGGTAGTTCACCTCTGTGGGGTTAAAGCGGTGGCCGCGCCCGTGCCGGGGCAGAAAGGCCACGCGCTTGTTTTGCAGCGTGCCAATGATCACGGCATCGGACGGATCGCCAAACGGCGTGGAAATGTTGCGCTCTTCAACATCGCTAAGGCCGGGCATGGCATATAAGCCGCTGCCGCCGATGACGGCGAGGGTGGGGGGGATTGTTGGGTTCATAGTTTTTGTAATGGGTGAATGGTGAATAGGGACTGGGGATTAGTGAATGGGGATTGGTGAATAGCGAATCACCAATCCCCATTCACTAATCCCATTCGCCTTACTCCATCTCATCAAACGTCTTCAATACATCGTCTTTCGTCACCGCGCCCAGCGTGAGCTTGTGAATGGTGCCATCGCGGTTGATGAAGATGTTGGCGGGCATGGCGAGTACGCGATAGGCATCGCCTGTGGTGCCGCTGGCGTCTTCAACAAGGGTGTAGGTCAATTTATTGCTTTCGACAAAGGCTTTTAGGTTTTCGGTTTTGTCCAGCAGGCCGATGCCGATGATGGCGACCTCGTTACTGGCTTTCAGTTGGTCATAAGCACCCTGAAGATCGGGGGCCTCGATTTTGCAGGGGCCGCACCACGAGGCCCAGAAGTTCACCAGCACCTTTTTGCCGCGAAAGTTTTTGAGGGCGACTGGTTCGCCGTCCAACATCGGCAGGGTGAAATCTGGGGCGGGCTTGCCGGGCTGAATGCTCTGTGCGCTGGTGATGGGCGAGGCCGACAACGTGCCTTGTGGCGTGTCCGGTCTATTGAGAATGACTGTGGCTGCGATGCCAATCCCAAATACAAACGAAAGCAGCGCGAGGATGAGCAAGCGGGTGGGGAAGGGTTTGGGCATCTTTAGTGAATGGTGATTAGTGAATAGGGATTGGTGATTGGTGATTGACGATTCACCAATCCCTATTCACTAATCACTTCTTAAGGTCCCCTGAATGATGGGAAACAACA
>JAYTNY010000523.1:0-22763 GCA_043748055.1 Roseobacter sp. | reverse complement strand
ACGAGGAAGAGCAGGAAATTATTGAGGGCTTACGCGAGGCTGGGCACGAAGTGGTGTTGATTGGTGACGCGGCGCGCTTACTCAAACGCTTAGACCATTGGCGCGCCTCGTGCGACATCATCTTCAACCGCTCGGTGGGCTACCGGGGTGCCGAACGCAAGAGCTATGTGCCCGCTATTCTGGAAGCCGCCGAGATACCCTATGTCGGCTCCACGCCGTATGTGCTTTCGCTGACGCGCAACAAGTACCACGCCAAAATGGTGATTGCTGAGGCAGGCATTCCCACGCCACCCGCCGCCATGTTGTTCGGTGGCCTGCCCGATAGGGCCGATGATGTGACGTATCCCGCCATCATGAAGCCGGTGGCCGAAAGCTCCAGCATCGGCATTGCCTCCGGTGAGGCCATTGTGACCACGCCCGCCGCTGCCCGCCTTCGGGCTGAATTCTTAGCAAATAGCTACGCCCAGCCTGCCCTCGCCGAGACGTTTATCGAGGGCATCGAGATCGAAGTGCCGGTGCTAATCGACCCCGAGCCGCGTGTGCTGGGCTTGGCCGCAGTCGGCATCAACGGCAGCATTCCGCATGGCAAACACTTTCTCGGCTCCGACGAGGTTTATGTGGACGAATACGACTACATGCCCGCACCCAGCTGGGTGGATGTGGCCCGCATCACCGAGTATGCTGAGCGTGGGGCAAAGGCGCTGGGCATTCGCGATTACGGGCGTCTGGATTTCCGTGTCGATGCGCAGGGCAACCCCTGGTTCATCGAGGCCAGCACCCACCCGCATGTGCAGCGCCACTCCAGTTACTTTTCGGCGGCCCAGTGGCGCGGCATCAGCTATCCCGAAATGTTGGATATGCTGATTCAGATTGCGGTGCGCCGCCTTCCCCCCACAACCTTCACAATCTCAACAGCCTCTACAACCGCAGAAAAGTTCAACCCTTAGTAGGGTTTTTGAACGGTTTAGGTTGCCATCGCAGATCAACCCGCTATCCTCGACCAACACTTCACCCATCGTAAATCCATGAATCAGCGCTCATCTACACCCCCCATCGCACCTACAGCCTTCTCCATCACTAACCTGCCCAGGGCATTTCGGCTTACGTTGATGGGCGTGCTGGCCTTGTTTGGGGCGCACGTTGGCTTTTATTTGTTTGCGCCGGTGAATGCTGGCCTGCGTGTTGCTGTGCACGATGTGCTGGTGGTGTTGGAGGGCGTAGCCGCCAGCGCGGCGTTGTTCTATGCTGCAAAATGTTCGTCTCCCTACTCCATGCGATATGCGCTGGCGTGGGGGCTGCTGGGGGCTGCCACCACCTCTTACATGCTGGGCGATGCAATCTGGACCGTGATTGAAGTGTGGCTAAGACAAGACCCTTTCCCTTCGCTGGCCGATGCAGGCTATCTGCCGTACTACCCGCTCTTCATCGCGGGCATTTTGCTGCTACCCAAGCGTCGCCTTTCGCGCCACGAAAGCCTGAAGCTGTTGCTGGATATGGGCGTTGTGACCATTGCTTCGATGCTGGTCTACCGCACTTTTTTGTTTGCGCCCATCATCGAGCATGCCGACGATCCCTTTACGTTTATCGTCACCCTGGCTTACCCTGCGCTGGATCTGGTGCTGCTGTGGGGTGTCATTGTGCTGCTGTTACGCCAGACGCAACAGTTGCAAATCCCATTGCTGCTGCTGGCGGGCAGCGCGCTCTGCCTCACCTTTGCCGATTCGTTTTTTAACTATCAATCTGCTGCGGGTATTTATGAGAGCGGTAGTAGTTTTATTGATCCCTTCTATGTCGCCAGCCTGCTCTTGGCCGTTTTGGCGGGTGTGCTGGAAGGCTCGATCCAAAAGCACAATGCAAGGCCGGATGCCGAGGCTCGTGCTCAGGCGCCTGCTCAGCGCCGCACCACCAGCAAGTGGGTTTACCTGGTGCTGCCCTACGTTTGGGTCGCCATGGCCTATGCCTTGCTGCTTTGGGAGCACCACAACGAACACAGCACAGCCCAGGCCGAAGTTGCCGCGTCCGACTTTTTGCTCAATGCCCTAGGTGTCGGCCTCATCATCATTTTGGTGCTGCTGCGGCAACTGGTGATGTTGCGCGAGAACGAGCATCTCTCGTCTGATTTAACTCGCTTGCTGGATGCCTCGCAGATTCTGGCCTCACCGCTGCAAATCAATCAACTGCCCGGCCTCATCCAAACCGAGCTGCACCGCTTGATCGCATTTGATCTCGTCTCCATTTGGGTAACGCAAGATAAAACCACGCTCGTCGCTTTCAAGAACGGGGTGGCTCAACCCGAATCGCAAGATGTGCCCGCCATCACGCTGTCTATCTCTGACGCCATCAAACAATTGCTGGAGGCCAACCAACCCACGCTGGTCAGCTACTCATCCTCTGAAGCCAGAGCAGAAGATGCGTTGCCGCAGCAACTCTTTCATTCATCTGCGCCAGAACCTGCGGTGTCCGCATTGCCGTTGTCGTGGATCGTGACCCCCCTCATCACCAACGACCGGCGCGTGGGGCTGCTGGCGATTGGGCATGCGCAGGCCAATGCGTATGAACAAACCCACGCCAACCTTCTCACCGCGTTTGCCAACCAGGCCGCCGCCGCCATTGAAAACGCCCAATTGCGCAAGCAAGAAGCCGCCGCTGCTGCTGCCGCCGAGCGCGCGCGTCTGGCGCGGGAGCTGCATGATTCGGTGTCTCAGGCGTTGTTTGGCATCTCGCTGGGCACGCGCACCACGCGCCAACTCATCACCACCGATGCAAAAAAAGCGATTGCTTCCACGGACTATGTGCTAAACCTGACCGACGGTGCGCTGGCCGAAATGCGCGCACTGATTTTTGAACTGCGCCCGGAGAATTTGGTGACCGAAGGATTAGTAGTTGCGCTGCAAAAACAAGTAACCGCCCTGTGCAAACGCCACAACCTGGATGCGCGCATCACCGCCACACCGGGCGAGCCGATACTGTCTATCGAAGCAAAAGAGGCGCTGTATCGCATCACCCTGGAGGCGTTGCAAAACACAATCAAACACGCCCACGCCAGCCAAGTGCACGTGGTTCTAAACAGCCAAGCCGATTTCGTGTTCCTGGAAATATGCGACAACGGCATAGGCTTTATCCCCTCGGTCTTGCAAGACGGGCACTATGGGTTGATCTCGATGCGCGAACGGGCCGAACGGTGCGGTGCTACGTTTGAGGCAGAGAGTTACCCAGGGCGGGGCACAACGGTGCGTGTGCGCGTGCCCAATCAATACGATTAATGCAACTGCCCGGCCTTCGTGCGCGTCATGGCGTGGTTCCAGCCGCGCAGCACCAGGCGCGCGTTGGGGTGGCGGTTGCCTTCTTCAATCTCGTCATCGCCCGCGTGTAGTTGCACCAACACGCTCTTGCGTATTCGGCTGGATCGGTTGGGCAGCGAGCCATGCACGGTGAAGTAGTGGAAGAACACCACATCGCCTGCTTGCACCTCTACCGGCGTGGCTTTTTCGATTGGGTAATCGGTCAGCATCAGTGACTCGACGCGACCATGGCTGCCTTCCACCCGGCCCAGCTTGTGCGAGCCAGGATAGACGCGCAAGCAGCCCATCTCGTCCGTCGCGTCCGAGACAAAGATCACGCCCGCAATCATGCTGTCTTTAACCGAGGCGAAGTACGAATAATCCTGGTGCATGGGAAATGGCGCACCCTTCTCGGCAGGTTTCTGAAACAGCTTGCTGTGGTGCAAAATAATATCGGGGCCGATTAACTGCTCGGTGACGTCCAGAAACTTTTTGTGTAGCATGGCGTTCAGCCAATCATTAGAAAACTCGTGGACTTGATGGGTGTGCAAAATCACCGTGTTCTGCGCGCCCATCTTGTCCATCTCCGGCCCGCTCCAGCGCGCATTTACATCTTCATTTGCCTCCACCAGTTGCGCCACAATGCGGTCAAACGCCCTTTCCAACGTCGCCACTTCGGCTGGGTTGTATACGCCTTTGGCTAAATAAAAGCCGTCTTGCTCGAACTGTTCTTTGATCGTAGACATAGCAGGTATTTTCTCCTTTAAGCTCCCAGAGTTTTTCTGTAATAAGCCTTCAACCCCCGACCCCTAAAGGGGAGTCGTTGGTTTTCTCAACGACTCCCCTTTAGGGGTCGGGGGTCACTTCGACACGCACGTTGTAAACGACACCGCATACGCCGCAAACCCCTTGCCTTCCACCACCAACTGCAACTCATGCTCCTCAAAGTCCGGGTTGTTCACCAGCTTAAACATGCGCGGGCGGTCGGGCATCACAAAGGCTTCCCCTTGCTCGTTAAAGCGCACATCTGCGCCCGCGTTCTCTCGCCGCAGCGGCACGCCATCTTGCAGCACCCGCACCACAGGCAGGGTAGATGGCGCGGCACCCAGCAACACCGCGCCCTTACCTTGCAGCATCAACTCAACAGTATCTCCAGTCGGCGACATCACCACATTCACCTCTTTGGCTTTGTAATTAAACGCTAGGTGGCCACGGCTACCCATCAACTCAATACACTCGTCTTGCGAACGCCACGCCCCCTGCGCATAAAAATGTTTGCCCTCGCGCACGCCGCTGTCGTGATACAGCATCACCGCGTTTTTCTCCACGCCTTCGGCATTGCCCAAATCGCTGCGTTCGTAACCCAAATGCAGCTCCGGTGAGGGGCGGTAGCACATGGCCCCGGGGCTGTCCTCGCCGCGCTTGGGCACACTAAATGGCACGGGCTTAAAGTTTGGGTTGCTCTCGCGCAGCGCATACTGAATCGCCATCTCGGTCGCCAAATATTCGCCCTCGCCAAAATGGTTGTAGCGCACATAGCCTTGCGCATCAATCAAATACTTGCTGGGCCAGCCCTTGTTGTCGTAGGCCAGCCAAATGGCGTACTCGTTATCCAACACCACTGGATAGTTAATGCCGAACTCGGCGCAGGCCTTCTCGATCTGGCGGCTCTCGCGGGCAAACTCGAACTCTGGCGCATGCACGCCAATCGTCACCAAGCCCTGGTCTTTGTACTTCGCGGCCCATTCCACAACATACGGCAACGTGCGCACGCAGTTCACGCAGGTGTAGTCCCAAAAATCCAGCAACACCACGCGACCAGAGTCGTTGCAACCAGAATTGTTGCCGCGCAATTCCTTCAAGCTGAGGGGGCTGCTGTTAATCCAACGCAACCCCTGCGGCAATTCGGGTGCGTGAATGGTTTGGGTGTCGAGCATAGAAATGATTATCTCGGCAAAACTGATAAACAAGCGAATACAAACCAGGTTTCTTCAAGAAACCTGGTTTGTATTCGCGGCTATCTCGGCAAAAACTGATCGGCCAGCGCCGCTGCCCAACTGTGGTTGGCCTGCACCGTGCGCCCGGCGTTGTGCGGCGTATGCACCACGTTGGCCCGCCCCAACAGCGGGTCATCCAGCGGCAGCGGCTCTACATCAAACACATCGGCGGCCAGCGCCAGTTCGTCGCGCAGCACGCGCTCACGTATCGCTTGCATGTCGCAAATCAATGCTCGTGTCACCATGACGACCAGGCAACCGGTGGGCAACGCCGCAATGTGTTCACGCGTTACCAAACCACGCGTGCTGTTGGTCAGCGGCACCATCGGCACAAAAATCTCGGCATCGCGCACCAGCCGCTCCAAATGCCATTCCCGCCGCGAGCCAGCCCGATGAAAATTTGGCTCTTGCGCAAACGGGTCATACGCGGCCACATCCGCGCCCAGCGCATGGCAAAAGCTGGCATAGCGGCTGGCAATATTGCCCGCGCCTACGATGCGCACGCGTTTGCCGTGCAGCGTGCCGTTGGTAAACCGCACGTCATCGCCAAACTGCTGCCCGCGTGCATTTGGCCCACCTATGCCGCCCGGGGGTTCGTAATCCCACGGCGCTAAATCAGACAAAATAGCGTGATGCAGTTGCGGAATGCGCCGCAGCCCACACAGCGTGAGGGCCAACCCAAACTCGCTGACGCTCTGGCCCCAGAAGCCCTCGCTGGGGTGTTTGTAGCTGCGCACGCCGCGCGCTTGTAACGCGGCTGTCATCTCAGCGTCAATCAAACTTTGGTAGGGCGCTTCGAGGGCGATCTCTTTGAGATTCGGGAAGTGCAGATGGCAGCCATCCGTGATGGGCACGCCCAACGTCACCACGCGGTCGATCTCGTCGGCATCGTTTTTATCGACAATCTCACTCAGCACGCGGGTGTCATCAGGCTTCAATCGTATAAATTGCAGCGGGCCTTGCGTTTGCCACAGGCGGGCAAAATGGTCGGCCACAAACGGCCACACGCCATCGAAGTTGGGGTGAACAATAAGCAGGCTTTTCATGAGCGATATGGTATTACGCAACCCGTTTTATTTCACCGCCAACTCATTTGCATCTGAGACACTACGGACATGGTAGCGAATTCACCCTTACCCTCATCCCCAACCAAAAACACAAACGAACCTGCACGGTGCCCCGTAGACCACGCCCAATACAAAACAGCGCGCAACGCCGTGGCCAATGCCAGCCCCATCGAAAAAGATGCCGATGGCACCTGGCATATCCGCGACTACGATCTGGCCAAAATAATTTTGCGCGGCGATGGCACCCAGCAGGCGGGCTTTAAGGCCGAGCTGCTGGGCAGCTTGCCCACTGCGGCCCGCCGCCCGATCTTGTATCAAGAGGGGCCAGAGCATTTAGAGCAACGCAAACAGACGGCCAAGTTTTTTACGCCTAAAGCCGTGTCAGCCTATAAGCCCATCATGGCGCAAGTGGCCCAGCAGATGGTGGAACAGCTTGAGCGCGACAAACGCGCCGATCTGCGCCAGCTCAGCCTGGGCATGGCCATGCGTGTGGTGGCCGAGGTTGTGGGCCTGACGAACAGCAGCAAACCCGGCATCGAAAAGCGGCTGGATACTTTTCTGGGGGATGCCGGGGATTACGGGCGCTGGCATCCAAAGCGCATCCTCTACCTCGTCAAAACGCGCATCAGCGTGCTGCGCTTCTTTCAGCTGGATGTGAAACCGGCAATTGAAGCGCGCAAGCGCGAGCCGAAGGACGATTTGATCTCGTATCTCATCAGCCAGAACTACAAGGACTGGGAGATTTTTACCGAATGTGTGACCTATGGCGCAGCAGGCATGGTGACCACCCGCGAGTTTATTGGGCTGGCGCTGTGGCATTTGATGTCGCAGCCGCCGGTGCGCGCACGCTACTTGGTGGCGGGTGAAGAAGAGCGCCACGCCATCTTGCACGAGGTGTTGCGGCTGGAGCCGATCGTCACCCAGCTCAAACGCCGCATGACCGAGGATGTGACCGTGACCCACAACGGCCAACCCATCACCTTGCGCACAGGCGAATGGGTGCAGATTGATGTGCAAGCCGTGAACGCCGATGAGAGCGTGGTGGGCGCTGGCCCGCTGGCCCTGTGCCCGGTGCGCGAATTACACAAGCCGGTGGTCATGCCTTCGGTGCTGGGGTTTGGGGATGGGCATCACCGCTGCCCCGGCGCATACGTGGCCCTGCAAGAGACCGATGTGTTGCTGCAACGCCTGCTCAAGCTAAACGGCCTGCGCATCGAACGCGAGCCGGATGTGAGATGGAGCACAACGGCTTCTGGCTACGAGCTGCACAACTTCATCATTGCGATTGAACCCCCGACCCCTAAAGGGGAGTCGTAGATTTTCTCTACGACTCCCCTGTTAGCGCAGCGGCGGGGTCGGGGGTTGTCCGACCTAATCCCCCAGAATATTCCCCAAGTTCACACCCAGCCCACTGCTCTTACCTTCGGCAGCGGGCATGTAGCGCATGATCGCCCCCGCCAGCTTGCTCATGGGCATGGTTTGCAGCCAGATTCGGCCTGGGCCAGTGAGCTTGGCGAGAAACAAGCCCTCGCCACCAAACAAAATATTCTTAAAGCCCTTCATCATCTCGATGTCAAAGCTCACGCTCGGCTCGAACATAGCCACGTGTCCGGTGTCCACTTTCATCACCTGGCCGGGGCCGAGGGTGTACTCGACGATCTCGCCATCAAACGCCACGAAGAATGTGCCGGGGCCATCAAACTTTTGCAGAATAAAGCCCTCGCCGCCAAAGAAGCCGCTGCCCAGTTTGCGGTTGAACTGCACGCTTAAATTCACGCTCTTCTCGGCCAGCAAAAACGAGCCGCGCTGCGCAACCATGCCTTGCCCCTGCGCTAAATTAATCGGCAAAATCTTGCCGGGGAAGTCGGCGCTAAATGCCACTTCGGCCCCATCTTTGCGGGCGATGTAATCCACCACAAACAAGCTCTCGCCACCTAGCGCGCGCTTAAACACACCGCCCAAGCCGCCACCCATGTTGGTGTTCATGTCAATGCCATCACCCATCCAGCTCATCGCGCCGGTCTCGGTGTAAATGTTGGCGCCGTTGCGCAGGTTCAAGATAGCAGCCTGCAATGTGCTGCCCACCACGCGGTATTGAGAGCCACCCATGGTGGTGCCGCGTAATGCAATGTTTGGGTCGGGCACATCTAATCGCTGCCCGGCTTCGTTTGTAAATCCCTCGGCCATGTTATTTATCCTCCAAAAAATTTTCGCCACAAAACGTATGAAGTAGGGACGACATCCCTCCGAGGGATGTCGTCCCTGACACTGTACCGCACATCAATACGCAGAAGAAGAACCGCAGTTGCGTGTGGCCCCGCGCTACAATCTCAATGCAATACAACCCCCGACCCCTTTAGGGGTCGGGGGTCAGATACTTATGACCCTTCCCAATAAAAAAACCAACTGGCCCCAAACCTTCATTTTCATGGCGCTGGGCGCGGCACTGTTCCCTGTGCTGGGCTTGATGGGTAGCGCGGTGTTATTTGGCGGCAGCATCAGCGCAGCCACCAGCTATCTTTCCAAAGGCTTTGGCTGGCTATTAGTCTTTCAAGCCATGTCGGGCGCAGTCTCTGGCTTCGCCGTCACACGCATGCACTGCACCTGGGTCGAGCTGGTTCTGGCAGGCTGCGTCAGCGCCTACCTCGCCATCTGGGTGTTCGACATTTTGTTTGATGGCAGCTTGCGTCAGGTCTCGCTGCCCGCCTGCGCGGCTACGGCTGTGCCGATGGCGTTTGTGTCCAGCGCTATCGCGTCGTTACCCCGGCTCATCGTGCGCATCTTCACCGATAGAGGCTGAGCGCACAACGCAGCATGCCCACCCTCAATCAGTTCTTGCCCGCGTTTATCACTGCGGATGCCATCAGCAACCAAGCCGCAGCGTTGCATTTGTTGGCGTTGGGCTTGGGCTGGCAGGCGCGGCTCTACACCGCCCAACCCAGCCTGCGCACCGATGCACGCACTCAGCCCTATCAAACCTACACGCCGCAACCCGGCGATGTAAACCTGCTGCACTTCGGCATCGGTTCTGAGTTGGATGCGTTCTTGTGCGCGCAAGCTGCGCCGTTGGGGCTGTATCACCACACCATCACGCCGCCCGAATTTCTGGCGGCCTATAACCCGGCCTTCGCACGGCAGGCGCAGTTGGGCCGAGAGCATTTGCCTACACTTCTCAGCAAAGCCCGTTTTGCGTGGGCCGATAGCGCCTACAACGCCGATGAGTTAAAGACAGCGGGCTACGCAAGGGAAATCTTGGTGTTGTCGCCAACGTTGGGGCGCAGCGCAACGAGGGATCACATCCCTTTAAGGAATGTGATCCCTGACGACGTGCGCTGGCTGTTCGTCGGTCGGCTGGCGCCCAACAAAGGCCAAGATGCGCTCATCCGCGCCTTCGCGCACTACCATCACCACATCAACGCGTCCTCAAAACTCATTCTGGCGGGTTCTAACCGCACAGCACCCGGCTACGACAAATATCTTTTGGCGCTGGCGCACACGCTGGGCGTGGCAAGCGCGGTGCAGATGGGGCCTGCAACCGAGACAGAACTGATTGACCACTATGCCGCTGCGCACGTCTTCGTCTGCCTCAGCCAGCACGAGGGCTTTTGTGTGCCGCTGATTGAAGCCATGAACGCTGGTCTGCCCATCGTTGCGCTGGCGCGGGCGGCGGTGACAGACACGCTGGGCCAGGCTGGGGTTCTGCTCGAATCGGCGCACCCAGCGTTGGTAGCCGAAACGATAAATGCGCTGCTGACCCATCCCCAACTGCGCGAGCAAGTGGTAACCGCGCAACACGAACGCGTACAAGCCTTTGCCCAGCCAGTGGTGGAAACCCAAGCCAAAGCGGCGCTGCAATGCCTAGCCGCACTATGAGCATGCGCATCGCTGTGTTCAACCATCGGCTGCTGGCCCTGGGCGGCGGAGAGCGGCTGGCGCTGAATATTGCGCAGGCGTTGGTAGGCGCAGGCCACGCCGTGGATTTTTTGCATTGCGATGCCACAACGCCGGACGAAGTGCAAAGTCGATTAAATCTCTTGCTGGCGGGCATTCGGCTGCGCCGCGTGTCTGCGCAGCATGCTGAGGTGAGCGCGGCCTCGCGGGAGTACGACATTTTTATCAACAGCGCGCACGGGCAATTTGTGCAGCCGCAGAGTAAACGCTCGGCGCTGGTGTGTTTCTTTCCGGTGGGGGTTGATCGCTCGGCGAGCGGGCGGCGGCGCTGGCGCGTGGGCAACGCGTTGCGGGTGCTGGGGCCGCTGTTGCCAGGGGCGCTGGCGGCGCGGGTGCATGGGTTGCCCAGCCGAGATGAGATTGCGGCGTTGCAGTCGCATCAGAACGTGTGGGCAATTACCCAATACACCCAGCGTTGGGTGGCGCACTACTGGCAGCGCGAGAGCGATTTGCTGTATCCACGGGTGGAGCCGATGCAGGCCTTGCCCAAAACAAACAGCATCATTAGCGTGGGCCGTTTTCGGGCTGGGCACAACAACAAGAAGCATGAGGTGCTTGTGCGCGCTTTTAGTGAGATGGTGGACGCGGGCTTGCGCGGCTGGCAGTTGCACATTGTGGGCGGGTTAACGGATGAACCAGAGCATGTGCGTTACTTCGCCGAGTTGCAAGCGTTGGCCAAACAGTACCCCATCCACCTGCACCCCAACCTGCCGCATGCGCAGCTAACCCAGCTTGTGGGCGCAGCCAAAATATATTGGCATGCCACCGGCTTTGGCGAGGACTTGGCGCGCTTCCCCGACCGCGCCGAACACTTCGGCATTTCCACCGTCGAGGCCATGTCGGCGCGGTGCGTGCCGGTGGTGATTAACGCTGGCGGCCAGCCGGAGATTGTGACGAGCGAACAGTGCGGGTATCTGTGGCGCGTGTTGGATGAGTTGAAGGCGCAGACGTTGCGGTTGATTCATCGGCCAGAGCAATTGGCGGCGTGCGCTGTGCAGGCCCAACAGCGCAGCGCGGCGTTTTGCGATGTGGCGGTGTTTAGCCAGCGGGTGCAGCAGTTGGTTTCAGGTTGAGGCGCGAATCTCTTTGGCCAACTCTGGCCCGCCGCGCCACGCAATGCCTTGCCGCACCACAAAATCTATGAGCTTGGGTGTGCTGGCGCGGTAGTGCTTTTTGTAGAACAGCCACATGGCGCGTTGAAATTCAAATTGGGCTTTTGCGCTGGTGCTGCTGGCCGCGCGCTTAACGTGGTGAATGGTGACGGTGGGGTAATAGACGACGCGGAAGCCCTCTCCCGTTCCTACGGGGGAGGGTTGGGTGGGGGCCGTTTGTTTGATGCGCAAGCACCAATCTAAATCTTCGCCATACATGAAGAATTGCTCATCCAGCAAGCCTGCTTGCGTAATGGCCTCGGCCCGCACCAGCATGCATGCGCCAACAACAGAGTCAACATCGGCTTGCTCGTCTATGCCGAGATAGCTCATGTTGTAGCGGCCAAAGCGCTTGCTGTTGGGGAACAACTTGCTGAGACCGCTGAAGCGATAGAACGAAACCTCGGGCGTGGGGAAGCTGCGGCGGCAGGCTTTGTCCAGCGTGCCGTCCATCAACAATAGCTTTGGGCCAACCACGCCAATATCGGGGTGGGCATCGGCAAAGCGCACCATCTCGGCTAACGCGCCTGCGGGCACCAGCGTGTCGGGGTTTAGCAGCATGGCATAGCGCGCTTGCGGTTGTTCGGGGAAGCCGTAGGCGCGCAAGCCCAAGTTGTTGCCCGCTGGGTAGCCGCCATTAACGGGGCTGCGAATGAGCTTGACCTCCGGGAATTCGCGGGCCACCACATCGGCGCTGTCGTCGGGGCTGGCGTTGTCTACCACACAAGTGGCGAAGTTCAAATCGAATTGCGCACGCAACGATTGCAAACAGCCGCGCAACAGATCGCGGGTGTTGTAGTTGAGAATCACGACAACGAGATCAAGCATGTCTAAATTTAGAGCGTGATGAAAGTGTTGATAACCCCGCGCACACAAACCAGGTTTCGCGCCTCAGAAGGCGTTGAGAAACCTGGTTTGTGTGCGCGACGCTGCTCGCGCGATCATTGTGTCAACAACCCAAACACCGCCGCAGAATCAATCACCCGCGCCCGTTGCACGCGCCGCCGTGCGCCCAGCATTTTGGGAATACCCCACACGCCAGCCCATTGGCCTTTTAATCGGTTGCGGGCCGCCTCGCCGCGCCAGGCTTTCATGGCGTCCAACGTAATCTTGAATTGCTGGCGCACGATGCTACCGAAGTGCTTGCGCCACACCTCGCCGGGCACATCTTTGACCAGCAACCAAATAAAGTTGCGGCCATCGTAATAGCTGTTCAACGTGCCACCGCCGGTAGCGCTGACTTTGTGATACACGATGGCATCGTGCGCAAAGGCGCATTTGTAACCGGCCAGTTGTGCGCGCCAGTCCAGGTCCACGTCCTCGCATGAAAACTCGAACGTCTCGTCCAGTAGCCCCACTTTGTCCAACATGCTGCGGCGGTACACGCTGGCTGCGCCACACGCGCCAAACACATAAGGCATGTCGAATTGACCTTCGTCCACTTGCCACACGCCTCGGTTGCCGGGCACGCCGCGCACGCTGTAAAAATCGCCCGCACTGTGCAGCTTGTCGCGTTGGTCAAACAGACGCAGTTTGCTGGCGGCAAAACCGGCTTCGGGGTGTTGGTTGAGGGCGCGTGCGACGTGCGCCAGCCAGTACTCGTCGGCTTCGGTGTCGTTGTTGAGCAACGCTACGGCCTCACCTTTGGAGGCGCGGATGCCCGCGTTGCACGCGCCCGCAAAGCGCTGGTTGGTGGGCAGGCCGATGAGCTTCACCTCCGGGTAGTCGTGCACGATTAGTTTGCGTGTGTTATCTTGCGAGGCGTTGTCTACCAAAATAATTTCGTAGGGGGCCAGCGTTTGGCGGCGCAAGGCATTTAGGCATACGGGTAAATGGTGCGCACCGTTCCAGGTGGGGATGACGACCGAGATGAGCATAAGCGTGCTGACGGAGCAATTCTATAATGCGCTTGCTTGTAAGCGGACTCGACTTCAAGCCATACGATATGACACTCACCCGCATTCGCCCGCACATCTTTCGCATTATTGCGGTGTTGTTATTGCCGGTTGCGACACGGCTGGCATTGCGTGTGGCCTTGCCCAGCGAGACAGAAAACGACAGTGACATTGCCCAAACCAATGAAGCGCGAAAAAGCGCAGACAACGAAACCGATCAAGCTTTGGCAAAGCAAGCGCGCACCAGCCGCGAGGCGTTTGGCGAGTTATACGAGCGGCGTGTAGCCGACATTTACCGCTATGTGTATTACCGCGTGGGCAGTGTAGAAGACACGGAGGACTTGACCGCACGCGTGTTTGCGCGCGCCCTAAAGCACATCCACAACTACAACGACCGGGGCTTGCCGTTTATGGCCTGGCTGTATCGCATTGCCCACAACGTGGTCGCAAATTACCACCGCGACACGCAGCGGCACCCCTCGGTGCCGCTGGACGACGTTGACCTAGAGACCTCACCCTACGGCCATGCGGCTGCGCTGCAAGACGACACCGCCGACGCAACCGACCTGCGGATTGATGGGGAGCGCGAGCGTGGCAGGCTGATTGAGGCGATTCGCAAGATGAGCGAGGAGCGACAACAGTTGGTGGTGCTCAAGTTTGTGCAGCAACTGCAAAACGTGGAGATCGGGCAAATCATGGGCCGCAGCGAGGGTGCGATCAAGTCGCTGTATCACCGCACGTTGGCGCAATTACGTGAACTGATGACGGATGATGGACGACTCGGCTCAGAAGCCGCGACGACTGACAACTGACAACTGTTGTCTGTCTTTTACAGAGATGGCTAAATCGAAACTAACTCCCGAAGATGTGACATGGATTGAGACGCGGCTGAACGAGGCTGTATGCGAAGCCGTGCCCGTGCGGCCCCGCGCCGAGTTTGTGCAGCGGGCCAAAGCCGAGCTGATGGATACGCCCTTGCCAGAACCGCCCAACCGTTGGCGCAAAGCCACACTGTGGTCGGCGCTGATGCTCATCGTCACGGCTATTTTTGTGTCGGTGTTGCACTTGTGGCAGCGGGCGAAGGCGGGTAATTAGGGATTGGTGATTAGTGAATAGCGGCTCACGGTCGTCAATCCCCAATCACGAATCCCCATTCACCAATCACTACAATTGTGCCGATGACGCTTCTTAATTGGTTATTTCTGGGTTTGGCCGTGTTGGGGATGGGGCTGGCTGTTGCGCAATTTCGGCGTGCTCGCCGAGCCGAACGTGCCCTCATCAGCACAAGCAACACCCGCGATCTGCAAACCCAGGTGGCGCTTTTAGAGCAGCAGGCCAATAACACGAATACTGCGCTGGCTGCGCTGGCCGAGACCATGCCCGACCCCATTTTTTTCGTGGATGCGCAACACCGCATCACCTTTCATAACACTGCGGCCCAAAAATTATTGGGCGATGATTGTGCGCCGGGCCGGACGCTGATGGAAGCGGCGCGCTCGCATGAGTTAGACGCGTTGGCGGATGAAGTGATTGACGGCGAGGATATACGACGCGAGTTGACCTTGCACACGCGCTTGTTCCGCAGTTACGTGGGCCAACTGAACACGGGCGCGTTGCTGGTGCTGCGCGATGTGAGCGAACTGCAACGCCTGGGCCGCGCCCGCCGAGATTTTGTCGCCAACATCAGCCACGAGTTGCGCACACCTCTGACCGCCATTCGTCTGCTGGCCGACACGTTGCGTCAGGTAAGCGTGGTGACACCGCAACAAGACAAGCTGCTCACCAACATCGGCGACCAGACAGAAACACTAACCCAATTGGCGCAAGAGATGTATGACCTGTCGTTGATTGAATCCGGCCAGTTGCCCATGCGCATGGTGGTGGCCTCGGTGCAAGACAGCGCGGCCAATGTGCTGGCGCGACTAAAGCCGCAGGCCGCGCGGGCCGGGTTGCAACTGCTGAACGAAATTGATCTGGAGACGCGGGCGTTGTTTGATGAAACCCAAATTCAGCGCGTGTTATCCAATCTCGTTCACAACGCCATCAAGTTCACAGCCAGTGGGTCAATTACCGTGTTCACCTCGGATGCGCACAGCGGCGAGGATTACATAGCCATTGGCGTGCGTGACACGGGCGTGGGCATTCCCAGCGAGGAGTTGCCGCGTATTTTTGAACGCTTCTACAAAGTAGACCGCGCGCGCGGGCAGGCGGGCACGGGGCTGGGCCTGGCCATTGCCAAGCACATTGTGGAAGCGCACGGTGGCCAAATTTGGGCCGAGAGTGCGCTGGGCAAAGGCACCACGTTTTTCTTTACGGTGCCGAGGGAAGAGTAATTTACCTGCTGGATTCCAGGCTTTAGCCGGTTAGAGCGGATCCCTAATTGATGTAAGAGCCGCGCCCTTCGACGCGGCTCAGAAGCCAAGCGCGCATCGGAATGCGCTGCGCTCAGGGTGCTTACGTTGTAGGCCAATCAGGGATTCGCTCTAAAGGCTCGACCTCCGGGTTTCGCCTTAATTCAATGCCATTGGGCTAAAGCCTGGAATCCTTCACTCGACTTTCCAATACTTGCGTCACAAATTTCTGGCCCGCCGCGTCCAAATCCCCGCTCAAATCAAATGCCAGCGTGCGTACACGGGTGGTGCGCGAACGAATGTTGAACGGTAACATGGCCGATGGGTAAATCAACACGGCGTCGTGGCAACCTTTGAAATCGGCGTAGGCCATCACCTGATACACGTCGCGCTCGTCGGGTAATTGCGCGGCTTTGTATTTGGTGTCTAGCACGCACAGCGGTGCGCCGTTTGCGTACCACACCAGGTCTATGCGTGGGCGCAGGCTGCCCACATCGATGCGCTCTTGGGTTTTGATGGCGTGCTGAGCGGGCAAATGATGTTGCAGCCATGCGGCTACGAACTGCTCAAACAGTACACTCATATCCATCAAAAACGGCAGCATGGGTTGTGCGCCACTGAGGTGGGTCGGGTTTACATCGTCTAAGAAGAAGCGACACAACGCATGCAGCGGCCCGTAATCTTGGTTGAGGCGATGGTAGCTGCGGCCCACGCAATCTCGTGCGGCGAATGCACGCAGCGATACACCACCTGCCAGCGCACGGCAGGCGCGTTGCACAGTGGGCTGGGTGCGCGGGCCGCACAAGCCGCTGTGCGCAATGTGGTGCAGCGTCCAGGCCAAAAGCTGGTTGTCGTCGTTGTTGGCGGTGTGTTCCTCGAACTGGCAGGGTAGTTGGGTTTGCCACGGTTGGCGCACGGCCTGGGCCACATCAATGCGCCCGCGCACCGCAGGCAACTGCGCCCGATGTGTTTCGTAGCTGCGATACAACCCGCTGCGAACGCGGTTGAGCACGCGTTGCGCCAGCACCTCGGCCAGTTGCTCGTAGGCCTCGCGCAGCGTTTGGCAGTGAAATAGTGATGAGAGAAAACGCACATCGAAGTTGTAGGCATACGCCCACATGCGAAAGAGATTCCCCAGCGGCACTTTGGGTTGCAACGACAGGTGCAGCGCATGGCTGAGCGGGATGTATCCGACATAACCCTGCGAGGTGAGCCGCCACTGATTGTGTGTGCGTGGCGAGGGGTACTCCAACGCGATGACGTTGGAGAACTCGCGCCACAGCCGCTCGGCATCGGCATCGGAGATGGCTTCGCGTGCGAAGTAACTCGGTGTGTCTTCGGGCAGGGTGAGGAGCGTGGTTCTCATCTTTCGTAACCCGCCAATCTCAAAAACTTAGGCGAGTTTTATTTCGGAACCCCCGACCCCTAAAGGGGAGTCGTTGAGTAACGCTGAAAGCGCATCAACGACTCCCCTTTAGGGGTCGGGGGTCATGAATGCCTGAACCACATCCCACCGGAACTGCGCCACCACATCTGGCTTGTCAAAGAAATACTCCTCCAGATACGGCTCAATCTCGGTTTGCCAAATGCTGGGCAAGTGCGTTTCTAACTCGCTCACCAAAAAGAAGCTGGGGCCGAGGTGGTAATTCGCATCGCCAATATGTGCGTTGATCTGTTGCAGAGTGCGAACCAGCGCGTCCATCTCAACGGATGAAAACGGTGTGTTCGCATGAAAACTGCGCAGCAATTCGTAGTTGGGCCGCAACGCCAAAAACGCAAAGCGCCGTCGCAAGGCGTAGTCCACCAACGCTATCGAGCGATCCGCCGTGTTCATCGTCCCCAGCACAACCACGTTGCGCGGGATGCTGAAGCGTTCGCCGCTGGCCAGCGTAATGGCCTGATCGCGGTACTCCAGCAAAAACATCAGCTCGCCAAACACGCGGGCCACATTGGCGCGGTTGATCTCATCGATGACCAACACACACGCGCCAACTTGTGCCCGTGCGGCTTTGCAAAATTGCACAAAGCGGCCATCCACAATCGGGTAATCCAACCCGCCATTCGCCTGCGCTTTGGGGCGCAGACCCTGGATGAAATCCTCATAAGCGTAGGCGGGGTGAAATTGCACAACCTCCACGCGGTCGCCATCCCCGCCCGCCAGATGCAACGCCAGCTTTTGTGCCGTAAACGTTTTGCCGGTGCCGGGCGGGCCATACACAATGGCCTGCCGCTTGCGTTGGATGGCGCCGAGCCACGCCGTCAACGTCGCCTCGTCCAACCCAGTTTCGGCGGCGCATTGGGCCAGCGGGTAGGTCTGGGGCTTTTGGGGTGATTGGACTTGCGCCGGGGTAACACCATACTGCGGCGCAGGTTCGCGCACAGTTGCTTTGCTCACTTTTAATTTTGTCTTGCGTTCGCTTTGGTTGGTGACAGCCCAAACAAAGCCATGCACATCGGCCATGTCGGTTGCGCCATATGGGGCCAGTTGCATTTTTAGCTCGGCGCACAGGTGCAACAGGCTGGCATAGGTTGCGCCCGATGGTGTATCGCTCCAAATGGATGGCTGGCCGATGAGCGCCAGGAACGCGCGCATCACCGTGGGCTTTACAAACACCTCGGTTTGCGGGTGCGCCAGCAACAGCAAATAGGTGGGGAAGGCCCACTTGGGTGATGCGCCCACCGAGGCCACAAAATCCAAGAAGCGCGAGAGCCGTTCGGGCGAAGCACCGGGGCCATGCAGCACATCCATCATCGCTGCGCACACCTCGGCTTTGGCGATGCCTTGATGCAGCAGATCGAGATCGCCATTCTTGGGCACCGCCAAATACAGCCAGTTGGTGGCCGAGGCCAACTTTTTGATTCGCTCCAGAATCTCATCGTGTTGGCCTGCGTGTTGCAACGTCGTCAGCGCATCGGCATTCAGCCACTCTTGGGCGCGGGCCAGCGCGGCGGGCTTATGGCTCAGGGCCTCTTTTACAAAGCGCGGGTCTGCAAAGCCAGCCCACTTGGGGTAGCGGGTCTCAATGAGGCCGAGCAGGGGCGAGAGCGAATCGAGGGGCATGGGGTTAATACAACCGCGTCTCGTAATCTCGTTGGATCAACGCATCCATCTCTTCCACGCTTATGCTGAGCCGGGCGTGCGTGACCATAGCCTGAGCCAGCGAGGGCACTGCTGCCTGGGCAGCGTTACCCGCCATCGCCATAGCCCACAAGCTAGAGCGGCGCATGCACTTGGCGCAATGCAAGAAGACTTCCTCGACATGCACGACGAGCGCCAGTTCGGGCGTTTTGCCTTGCATGGCTAATTGCTGGCGCAGGGGCAGATCGCGCACCAGTTGCACCGTGCCGTTCACGCGCAGCGTGTCTTCGTTGCCAGGGATTAGAAACAACAGCCCGACGTGCGGGTTTTGCAGCACGTTGCTGAGCGTATCTGCGCGGCGGTTGCCGGGCCGGTCTGGGATGGCGAGATGATTGTCATCCAGCACATGCACAAACCCGGCGGGGTCGCCTTTGGGCGAGACATCGGCGCGGCCCTGCGCGTCGTTGGAGGCGATGAGCAGAAAGGGCGATGCGGCGATAAACGCGCGACAAATATCGTCGAGCTGAGAGATGGCTTTTGCCACCACACGTTCGTTGGGGTTGCCAATAATGGCGCGCAGCGCGGCTTCATCTTGAATGATCTCGTTAAACATGCACACATGATAGCAACTTGCGTTGCAACCTGTAACCTACGGAACGTAGCGAACACGCACAAGCCAACGGTAGGGGCGAAGCATTCGGGCCGCCGCCCAACAAACCGCACTGGGTTCTCGAATGCTTCGCCCTGCGTAACCGTGTGATTGCGTTGGCCCTTGTAAATGCACAGGCATGCGCGGCATCGCCCAACAACGCTTGTGCGGGTTGCAGCCAACCTGTCAGCAAGTCGACAGCGGTTTGGCGCGGCGCTGGGGCTGGCCTTGTCCTCACACAACCGCCATGCTTCTGAGGTGATGACTGCCCCTACCCAAACACGCGAGGCCGATACCACGCGCCGCGTCCCCTTCCAACGCCCGCCGCGCATTTTTTTGGAGATGCCGGGTGGCGAAATGGTGATTCCCGCCCCGGCCACCAAAACCGAGCCGCCCACGTTTCATGCGCTCTCGGCCCTTGTTCCCGCTGTGTTTGCGCTGGCTACGCTCGTCCCCGGCGTCATCTTTGGCAACTTGCTCTCGGCGCTTACCTCGCTCAGCTTTTTAATTTTGATGCCACTAATGGAGGTGCTGCGCTACCACGACGAGACCAAGCTCTACAAGCGGTGCATGGCCGAGCGCGAATCGAATTACCGCATGCTGCTGGCCACCCGCACGCGCGATTTATTTGAGCTGCACACCCAACAAAAGATTGCGCTGCAACAAGCCCACCCCGATATTGCCGAGTGCGCCGAGCGTGTGCGCCAGCGCGACCGCCAACTGTGGGCGCGTGACCAAAGCCACGACGATTGGCTCTCGTTGCGCATGGGGCTGGGCAATGTGCCGTTTGCCGTGCAGCTAAAGCCGCCGGAGTATGAACCGTTGCTGGGTTTCGACCCGCTATTGGAACAGGCCAGCGACATGGTGAAAGAGTTAACCATGCTGCCCAACGCGCCCATCTGTTTGCCGCTGCGCGAGGTGAACGCCGCCGGGTTGGTTGGCCCACGCGGCGAGGTGGTGAACCTGGCGCGAGCGATGGCGATTCAAGCGATGACGCACCACCCGCCCGACGAGGTGAAGCTGGTGGCGCTGTTCCCCGCCCGCGAGGCCCGTATGTGGGAGTGGCTGCGCGAACTGCCGCACGCCTGGGATGACGAACACACGCAAAGTTATTTAGCCAGCGACCCGGCCAGTGCGGCCCAACTGATTGACAGCTTGTATAAATTGCTGAACCGCCGCGCCATGCAAGCCCTGGATGAAAACGCCAGCGAAAAAGCGCCGACGCCGCTCCCGCACTTCATCGTTTTTTTGGCCGACCCCAGCCTGTATGAAAACGCGCCCGCCTTGTATTTGATGTTGACGCAGGGCAACGCGCTGGGCACCACGCTGGTGCTGTTGGCCGAGAAATTAGAAGCGCTGCCGCGCGAGTGCAGCGCCATTGTGGAGTGCGAGGCCAGCATTGGGCGGTTTCGCCGCGCAGGCAGTTCGCCCGCTGCACGTTCCATCGAATTTACGCCCGACCCCGCGCCCGCCCAAGTGGCCGAGCAATGCGCGCGCCACATCGGCCCGGTGCAGCTTAAGCGCACCGCAGCGCCCATCCCGCGCAAGGTAACGCTGTTTGAGTTGTTGGGCATTGAGCGACCGGATGCGCTGAACGTGACCGAGCGCTGGCGGACGAACGACGCGAAAAAATCGCTGGCGGCAGCCATCGGCAAGCGCCTGGGCGACGAGCCGCTGCTGTTGGATTTGCACGAGACCAGCGACGGCCCGCACGGCTTGCTGGCAGGCACCACCGGCGCGGGCAAGAGCGAACTATTGCAATCGCTGATTGCCTCGTTGGCGGTGAATTACCACCCACACCGCGTGGCGTTTTTGCTGGTGGATTACAAGGGCGGCGGCATGGCCGATGTGTTTGCCGGTTTGCCGCATTTGGCGGGCGTGGTGACCGACCTGGAAGGCACGCTGGCCAACCGCGCGCTGGTTGCCATTCGCAGCGAATTGCACCGCCGCGAGGAATGGCTGCGCGAATTGCAGGTGACGCATGTGGATGACTACCACGCGCTGCGCACCCCCGACGATGTTCAGCACCCGCCGCTGCCGCACCTCATCATCATTGTGGATGAGTTTGCCGAGCTGGTGAAGCAGCAGCCCGAGTTTATGAGCGAGTTGATTAGCACGGCGCGGCGCGGGCGCAGCCTGGGCGTGCATTTGTTGTTGGCTACTCAGCAACCCGCAGGCGTAGTGAACGACCAGATTTGGAGCAACTCGCGTTTTCGCCTGTGCCTGCGGGTGGAGCGCGATGAGGACAGCCGCGATATTTTGAAGCGGCCCGATGCGGCCAGCCTGCCAAAAAGCCAACCCGGGCAGGCCTATTTACAGGTCGGCACGGGCGAGGTTTTTGAGCGTTTCCAGGCAGCGTGGGCGGGCGCGCCAAACGGAGACAACACGGACGGACGGCAAACAACGCAGATTGAAGCCATCGTGCAATACCTGCGGCGGGTGGCCGACGAGAATGCCATCCCGCCCGTGCCCAAGCCCTGGCTGCACCCGTTGCCCAACGAAATTGGGTTAGATGAAGTACGTAACGAGAAAAATGTTGAGGGCTGGGACGGCGTGCGCTGGCAGTCTACGCCAGCGTGGATGCACGCCACGATTGGCCGCAGCGATGACCCTGCTGGCCCGACGCAAGCGCCGCTGCGGCTGAACCTGGGGCGCGATGGACATTTGGTTGTCTTTGGCATGCCCGCATCCGGCAAGACCACGCTGGTGCAAACGTTGATTACCTCGCTGGCGTTAGCGCACTCGCCTGACGAACTCAATTTTTATTTACTGGATTTTGGCAGCCGCTTGCTGACCACGTTTAGCGCCTTGCCGCATGTGGGCGCGGTGATTTATGGCGATGAGAACGAACGCGTGGCGCGCCTGTTTCGCTTTTTGCAGCAAGAGTTGGAGCGCCGCAAACGCATTCTGGCCGAGACCGGCGTGGCCAACTTGGCCGATTACCGGCGCGCAGGCCAACGAGACCTGCCCGCGCTGGTGCTGGTGATTGACAACTACCCCGGCTTTGCGGCGGCCTACGAAGAAGCCGATGAAGTGCTAGCCCAGTTCACCCGCGAGGGCAGCGGCTATGGGCTGCATGTGGTGCTTACGGTAGATGCGCCCAACAGCATTCGCATGAAGCTAAGCAGCAACATTGGGCTGGTCGTCTCGTTGCAACTGAAGGACACAAGCGAATACGCCAGCGTGATGGGGCGCACGAATGGTCTGGTGCCATCACCGGTGCCGGGGCGCGGGCTGGTGAAGGCCGAGCCGCTGCTCGAATTTCAGACCGCGTTACCCGCAGCGGGTGCAACCGAGTTTCAGCGCACGGCGCAGCTTAAGCAGTTGTTTGCGCGCATGGCG
>JAYTNY010000522.1:0-3936 GCA_043748055.1 Roseobacter sp. | reverse complement strand
CCATAAACATTGAAGTAACGCAGACACACGGTTGGCACGCCATAAGCATGAGTAAATACAGAGGCGTAATGTTCGCTCACCAGTTTGGCCGCTGCATAAGGCGATAGCGGCGTTGGGCGCTCGGTCTCGCGCAAGGGCAGGTGGGTGTTATCGCCATAGACTGCTGCCGAGGAGGCGCACACGACCCGCTTCACGTTTAGGTCTCGCGCGGCGAGCAGTACATTCAATGTGCCACCGGCCGTGACCAGGTGAGTGCTGATTGGGTCGACCACCGATTTTGCGACGGACACGATAGCGGCGTGATGGAGAACGTAGTCGGTGCCGCGCATCGCATTGCGAACTGTGTCCAGGTTGCAAATATCGCCTTGAATGAATTCGGCTTGATCGTGAAGATGGCGCAGGTTATGGGCGCTGCCGCTGGATAAGTTGTCGAGGATACGCACCTGTTCGCCTTTTTGTATCAATGCATCAGCGATGTGAGAACCGATAAACCCGGCCCCGCCTGTGATTAGGTAGATGGACATAGTGTTTAGAATACAGCATCACGAACATGACACTCTTACAACAATTTACATGATGGACAAGATGAAGACACCGGATTATCCCTTTGTATCGGTTGTTGTACCGGCCTATAACGAGCGTGATCATATTGCGGATTGCATCGAGGCATTGCTGGTTCAGGATTATCCGAAAGATCGTCTCGAAATCATCATCGTAGACAACAACTCGACCGACGGCATGGATGAAGTCATCAAGCGCTACCCCGTTACATTGCTCTACGAGCGCGACATGCAAACACCCGCAGCCACGCGCAACACCGGCATTCGTCAGGCGTATGGCGAGATCGTCGCGCTGATTGACGGGGATTGCAAGCCCCGTGCAGACTGGGTGCGCCGAATCGCGGAACCTTTTTCGGATCCGAACGTGGTGGGCGCAGCGGGGCACGTGCAATTAGTCGGTCGGCAGACCGCATTAGAGACTTTTCAAACCATGACAATGGCGATTGGGCAAAGTTGTCGTAACGGTTTGTGGTATGTCATCACCGGCAACTGTGCCTATCGCCGGGATGTGGTGATGCGAGCGGGACTGTTTCAGGCAAACCTATATACCGCCGAAGACATCGAGCTGGGATTGCGTCTTCAGCTTCAGAATTATGGAGCAATCGTAGGCGTAGAGGATGCCGTCGTCGAACATCCCTGCCAAAGCGACATGCGCGGCTTATGCAACCAATCCCGTCGCTATGGCTACAGTGAAGTCTTGCTGGATACGATGTATCGCAACGAGCCGCGCTACTACAAACGTCCCCACGACCAAGTGCGCCTTATGCTCAGCCAGTGTCGTTCTTTGCTTATTTACGTTGTTTCTTTTGTCTATCGGTCTTGCAAGACTGCCGTTTTGTCTCTGCTAAAACGTCGCTCCTGGGATTCGGACTATGTTGCCTGGCCCTTACTCTGGTTTGCCAGCGAAGGCAGCAATGTGCAAGGAAAGCTGCGCGGCATTTGGGTGACGCGTTTTTTTACTCAATTGCCCAGGCGCCCCGAGCAGCCCGTGTAATAGCTATGAAACCCCTTCGCATCGCCCTTTATCACAATCTGCCCAGCGGTGGCGGCAAGCGCGCACTCTTTGAGTGGGTCAAGCGTTTGGCTGGCCTGGGTCATGTGTTGGATGTGTTCACACTAAGCAGCGCCGACCACGCCTACGGCGATATTCGGCCCTATGCGCACGCGCATCGTGTTTATCCATTTGCACGCAGGCCCCTCTTCAAAAGCCCGTTTGGGCGTTTGAATCATTTGCAATATTGGCGAGACCTTCGTGGGTTAGAGCATATGGGGCGCATCATCGCCAAAGACATTGATGCAGGTCGGTATGACCTCGTGTTTGCGCATCCTTGTTTGTTGACATTGATGCCAGCCGTGCTCCAGTTCGTGTCCACGCCATCGTTGTATTACTTGCACGAACCCTTTGGTCCCGGATTTGTCTTGCCGTTGCATCGGCCCTATCTCACCCGCAACCCACTGCATGGCGCTCTGAATCGCGTGGATCCATTGATTGCGCTCTATGAGCATCAGCTCCAAACCATGCGCGCCAAGAGTACGCGACGGACGACGCGCATGTTAGCCAACTCAAAGTTCACAGGCGATGTCATTCAACGCGAATATGGCGTTCGAGCTGAAGTCTGCTATTACGGCATAAGCAGCACCGATTTTTACCCCAACGCTCACGTTGTTCGACAAGGCCACGTGTTATCCGTAGGCGAACTTTCGGCGCGCAAGGGCTTCGATTTTTTAATCGAAAGCTTGGCACATGTGCCACTGGCACAGCGCCCGGTGTTGCAACTGGCCTGCAACAATGAGGCGCGCTTTGAAAGAGACTACATCAGCCATTTAGCCGCGCAACGTGGGGTCACCTTAGATATTCGGATGCGCCTCAACACATCTCAACTAGTGGATGCGTATCAGCGCGCGTCTTTTGTCGTGTATGCTCCTGTATTAGAGGCTTTTGGCTTGGTGCCACTAGAGGCAATGGCTTGCGGAACTGCCGTTGTAGGGGTTCGTGAGGGCGGTGTATGTGAGACGGTAGTGCATGAGCAAACAGGTTTGCTCGCCGATCGTGATCCTCTTCAGTTCGCTCGCGGCATAGAAAGCATGATGCAAGACGCAACGCAGCGGGAGAGATATGGCCAACAAGGCTGCGAGTGGGTGACCCGCCGTTGGAGTTGGGATGAGTCTACGAAGCAAATCGAAGAACAACTGATGAGGGTGGCTGAACAATCATCACAATCAGCACAGACATCAGGCTTAACATCACGCAGATAGCATGAGGGAGTCAATAGCGAATGGCCGTTCAATCAAAATTAACAGCGCGACGCAATGTTGCTGACCTCGATAATCGCGGCATCTTCCGCTCCAGCATACTTATGCGTGCCCTGGTTGTCCTAGGTGTGTTGATTGGCTCTATCTGGGCGGGTTGGAGTCCTAGCCCCATCATTTTAATTGTGCCCGTTGCCATCATTGCAACGGTGCTTCTGATCAAGCGTCCCCAAATTGGTTTTGTGATGCTTGTGATTGGCTCGCTGGTTGTGCCAGGCGGTATCAGTACGGGCACAGAATCGCGCATCCATGCTGGGATGATCATCTTGATCGGCCTTTTGGCGCTATGGATTCTGGATGGCGTGGTCAATCGCACCCTGACGATAAAAGCTCATCCAACGACAGCCCCCTTAATCGTTTTTCTGATCATCGCCGTGCTTGCCTTCATGACGGGTCAGCTCGATTGGTTCCTGAAGGTTGATCGCGCCTCTATCTTTTCGCAGTTGGGGGGCCTGGGTTTGTTCTTTCTGTCTGCGGCGGCGTTTTGGTTAGCTGCTTTTCGGATACGGCAGGTCAGTTGGCTACAAAGCGTGATGTGGGTATTCCTTGTCTTGGGGGCCTTATGGGTGTTTAGTCAGCTTGTTCCATCGCTGGGAGGCCAGATCGCGTCCTTGTATGAACGCAACTCCTCTGGTGCAACGGGCAGTGTGTTCTGGGTGTGGCTTATGGCCCTGGCGTTTGGGCAAGCACTTTTGAACAAAAGCCTTCCTACCTGGATACGGGTAGCACTCATCGTGTTGGTGGTGCTATCGTTGTATATCACGCTGGTCATAACCCGAGATTGGACATCGGGCTGGTTACCGGCTGTGGTGGCTTTAGGCATGATCATCTGGCAAGCCTTTCCCCGCTATCGCTACATCATGCTAGTCGTGATGGGTGTCCTGATGTTCTCGAAGGTGGCGAGTAGCTTGGAAAGCTTTGTCCTAACCAAGGACAATGATTACAGCCTCCTCACGCGAGTGGCTGCTTGGGGAACGCTTTGGGAGCTTATTCGGATTAACCCAATACTTGGCTTCGGGCCTGCTAATTATTACTTCTACACACCTTTGTTTAATATCCTGGGGTA
>JAYTNY010000521.1:0-4147 GCA_043748055.1 Roseobacter sp. | reverse complement strand
GTCGCGGCAACGGCGATCAGAATCGCAAAGCGAAGTCGGCCTTCGCCGACTGGGTTCTAGCCGACGTAGGTCGGCTTTGCTTCGGGTTGCCGCGACTTCAGTCGCTGGGCAAATTCTGTCAAGCGACTTTGCAGGAGCCATAGGGGGTACGAGACAAGGTCTAATTACGCAACAGGAGTGACTATGAAAATAACCTTTGCCTGTAGACAGGCTCAACTCATCGTAATCGTAGGTGCGCTGCTCTCACAATCGTTTGGCTCAACAACTCTCTCGGCTCAGACAACGCAAACCGTGATAGCCGTCACCAACCCCATCCTCTTCGTCACCCAAGTCCCCGTGCCAGCAGACTTCACCACCATTGGCTCGGTGTTTGGCAACCACAAGGCCAGCCAGCAGGATGTGGCGCGCGGCGGCGATTTGTATATTCGTTACGCCGACGGCGCGCTGCGTAATTTGACCCAAGAGGCGGGCTATGGCAACGCAGGCCAACAAGGGGTCAATGCCATCGCCGTGCGCGACCCCAGCGTGCATTGGAGCGGCAAGAAGGCCGTGTTCAGTATGGTCATCGGCGCACCCACGCAGCGCTACCAAGTCAATACGTATTACTGGCAGCTCTACGAAATCAGCGGCTTTGGCCTCGGCGAGACCGTTACGATTACCAAAGTGGCAAACCAGCCGCAGAACTTCAACAACATCAGCCCTCTCTACGGCACCGACGAGCGCATTATTTTTACGACCGACCGGCCTCGCAGCGGCGCGGCGCATTTGTATCCGCAACTCGATGAATATGAAGAAGCCCCAACCGTAAGCGGCTTGTGGAGCCTGGACCCGGCAAGTGGCGATTTGTTCATGCTCGATCACGCGCCCTCTGGCGACTTCACGCCCATTTTGGACAGCTTTGGGCGCGTGGTGTTTACGCGCTGGGATCACTTACAGCGCGATCAACAAGCCGATGGCGATGCCCACACCACCTGCGGCAATTCGGATTACGGCACGTTTAACTATTCGGATGAGACTGCGGCAGCGACTTACGACCTCAAGAACCCCGACCGTACCGAGGTGTTCCCCGAACCACGTAGTTGCCGCACCGACTTGCTCAGCGGCACAAACTTAAACGGCCACAGTTTTAATCAGTTCTTTCCCTGGCAAGTGAACGAGGACGGCACCGAACACGAAACCCTAAGCCACATTGGCCGTCACGAGTTTCATGGTTACTTTGATGTGAACCCGAAGGATGACCCGAATCTGCAATATCACCACAGCGATTTGCCACGCACGAACAAAAACTCGGTGGTCAATATCTTGCAGGTGAAGGAAGATGCCGCCCGCCCCGGCATCTACTACGCCACCGATGCGCCGGAGTTTCGCACGCACGCCTCCGGCCAAATCATCAGCTTCACCGCTGCCATATCGCTTAATGCTGATCTGGCTGCGATCACTTACGTGACGCACCGCGACACATCTTCATATGATGACTCGCCCACAGCCAACCACTCCGGCCTCTACCGAGAGCCGCTGCCGATAAGTGACGGCAGCCTGATAGCCGCGCACACGTTCTCCACCCAGCAAGATAGCAACATCGGCACCAGCAGCGCGCCCAAGTCGCGTTACGACTACCGCCTAAAAGTGTTAGGCAAGACCGGCGCGTACTACACACCTGTGATGACGCTGACCAACGGCATCAGCAAAACCATTAGCTATTGGGACCCCGACACGCTGGTTACTTTCTCCGGCAATTTGTGGGAGTTGAACCCAGTAGAAGTGCGTGCGCGTGCAAAACCCACGCAGCTTGCGCCAAAACTCGACACGCCCGAAATGCAGATGTTTACGCAAGCAAACGTAACACCCGCCGAGCTACAGGCGTGGCTGAGACAAAACAGCCTCGCGCTCTCCATCACCCGCAACGTGACACGGCGCGACAAGGCCGACTTGCAGCAGCCGTTTAACTTGCGCGTGCCGGGTGGCGTGCAAAGCATCGGCGCAACGGGCAAGATTTACGACGTGAGCTTTATGCAATATTTTCAAGCTGACCAGTTGCGCGGCCTCTCCGGTGGCGACACCACACCCAACCCTGGCCGCCGTGTGTTGGCGCGTGTGATGCATGACGCAGCAGCCATCAACAACAACCCAGTGAGTACCGGCCCGGCTGGCAGCGTGGTCGTCGCCAGCGATGGTTCGCAAGCGGCCTTTGTGCCTGCCCGCCGTGCAATGACATGGCAACTAACAAATGCCAGCGGCGTAGGCGTGGTGCGCGAGCGCTACTGGCTCAGCTTTCAACCCGGCGAGATTCGCGTTTGCACCTCGTGTCATGGCGTAAATATCAAAGACCAGGCGAATGCTGCCCCGGCGACCAACTCGCCGCAAGCGTTGCTGCAACTGCTGCAAGTTTGGAAGGCCGGGCAGGTGCCGGTGGTGCGCGATAAGTTTGTGTTCTTGCCGAGCGTGTTGAGATAGAAATTCACCACAGAGGCACAGAGAAGAAATCTCTGTGCCTCTGTGGTGAAAGTCCCCGCGCCGTTTGACAATCTCCAATCCCCAATCTCTAATCTCCCCATCATGGCATTACTTGGAATTGACCTCGGCACATCAGGCGTGAAGGCCCTGTTGATTGACGACACAGGCAACGCGCTGGCAAGTGCGACCATCGAATACCCGCTCTACACGCCCAAACCGTTGTGGAGCGAGCAAGACCCCGCCGATTGGTGGCGCGGCACGGTGGAAGCCATTCACAGCGTGCTGAGCCAAGCAGGAATTAAAGGCAACGCAGTCAGCGGCATCGGCCTCAGCGGGCAAATGCACGGGCTGACGCCGCTGGACAAAGATGGCAACGTGATTCGCCGCGCCATCTTGTGGAACGACGGCCGAACCGCCGCCGAATGCGCCGAGTATGTGCAACGCGCTGGCGGCGAGGCCCGTGTGCGCGAGCGGGTCTACAACGTGCCTACGCCCAGCTACACCGCGCCAAAAATTTTGTGGATGCGCAATCACGAGCCAGAAAATTTTGCCAAGCTGGCCCACGTCTTGATGCCCAAAGACTACATTCGCTTTAAGCTGAGCGGCGAATACGCCACCGATATGAGCGACGGCACCAGCACCGGCCTGCAAGACCCCAAACACCGCGCATGGTCGGACGAGATGTTGAGCGCATTGCAGATTGACAAGACAATCATGCCGCGTTTGGGCGAGGGGCATGAGGTGACAGCGCATGTCTCGGCCTCGGCTGCACAGGAAATAGGTTTAGCCGCAGGCACACCCATCGTCAGCGGCGCGGGCGACCAACCCGCCTCTGCTGTTGGCGCGGGCATTGTGCAAGAGGGCATCGTTAGCGTGACCATTGGCACCAGCGGCGTGGTGTTCGCCAGCACAGACAGCATGCCCGTGCCGGGTGCGCCGGGTGTCTCGCCCTTGGTCGAGGTGTTCTGCCATGCCTTGCCCAACACCTGGCACTACATGGGTGTCATGCTATCGGCAGGCGGCAGTTTGAGGTGGCACCGAGACAGACTGTTGGAAGGTTGGAAGTTGGGAAGTTTGTTGACAGGTGACTCCAAACCTTCCAACCTTCCAACCTTCCAACATGACCCATATGACGCGATGCTGGCCGATGCCGCCCAAACCCTACCCGGTGCAGAAGGCCTCATCTTCCTGCCGTATCTCTCTGGCGAGCGCACGCCGCACCGCGATCCGTTGGCGCGCGGGGCGTTTGTGGGATTGACGTTGCGCCACACCCAGGCCCACATGACCCGCGCCGTGGTCGAGGGGATTACGTTTGGCTTGCGCGATTCGTTAGAGTTAATAAGGCAAAGTGGCATCAGCATCAGCGAAGTACGGGCAGCGGGTGGTGGCGCACACAGCCCCATCTGGCGGCAGTGGCTAGCGGATATTTTTAACGCCGAGATTACGCTGATTAACAGCAGCGAAGGTGGCGCGTTGGGTGTGGCCTTGTTGGCCGGTGTTGGCACCGGCGTGTGGCGCACCACCCGCGAAGCCTGTAACGCCGTCCTGCGCGTCACCTCTCGCACCGAGCCGACCAAAGATGCAGGTGTGCGGCGTGCTTATGATGAGGCGTATGGTCAGTTCAAAGCGTTGTATCCCGCACTCAAAGAAAGCTTTCATGCGCTGTCAAACGCAGCGTAACCCACGCGAGACA
>JAYTNY010000520.1:0-2358 GCA_043748055.1 Roseobacter sp. | reverse complement strand
CAAACAGCATGAACCCTAAAACCCAAGACACCCAAAATTACGCCGTGCGCGCCGTGCAATGCGATTGGCGCGAGGACGACGAAGCGGTTTACCAGGCGCTGAAGCGCGCCACGCAACCCCTCCACACAAGCTGGCAGAAACTGCGTAAGGCCAAGAAGATTGGCATTAAGTTTAACCAGGACAAAGAGAAGCGAAACTTGGTGACGTTTGAGCACCACCGCACCCAATTGGTGAGCGATTGTGTAGCAAGAGCCACGCTGCGCCTGCTGCGCGAGAACACGAGCGCCGAGTTGTATTGCATCGATGTGAGCTTTTACCGGCATTACGTGCCCGAGGCCAAAGACGAGAACACCACCCAGCTTGCGCACATCTTCCAAGAATTTGGCGTGCAGTATGTGGATGGCAACGCCGACGTGGCCTGGGTGAGCGTGCCGGGCGGCGGCTTGATGTTTGACCGCTACCCTGTGCCGCGCGTGTTCACCGAGATGGACGAAATGATCAGCGTGCAAAAGCTGAAGAGCCATGCCTTTATGGGCATCACGTTGTGCATGAAGAACTTGTTTGGCCTCATGCCCACTGAGCCAGCCGGACGCCCGCGCACGTACTACCATCACCTGGTGCGCATGCCCTACATGCTGGCAGATTTGGGGCGGCTGTACAAACCGGCACTCAACATCATTGATGGCTTGGTGTGCCAGACCGGCGAAGAATGGGGCGCGGGCGAGGAGCGCCGCATCGCCAACACGTTAATTGCGGGCGACCATGTTGTAGCGACCGACGCAGTAGGCGCGCATTTGATGGGCCACGATGTGACCGGTGGCGATTGGCTAACTGAGCCGTTTCATCGCGATAGAAATTCGTTGCGGGTGGCCGCCGAGCATGGCTTTGGCACAGTGAACTTGGACGAGATTGATCTTGCGAGCGAAGTAACTGCGCCGGTGAGTGATAAGCCCTTCTTTGCCAAGATCACCGACCCCAAAGACATTGTGCACAGTTGGCGCAAGACCACGGCGGAGCAAGGCTTGTATTTTCGAGAACACCAACGCGAGCTGACGCGCAAATACGCGGGCGAATACATTTTGCTGCAAATGGGTGAGGTGAAGTGGCACAACAAACTGGGCAAGCTCAACTTCAGCCGCCGCGTGCTTTCGGGGGGTAACCCAGAGCAGGCTATGTGGATGAAGTGGGTGGACCCACATGAGCAAGAAGGCGAACACTTTGAGGTGTATGAGAAGACGTTAGCAGGGATGCGCGAAATGGAGGCCGAGCCTTTAGGCGGTTGAGTAACAGCACTGAAAGTTTGGGCTGTAATCGCGTTTTTACACCGGCTAAAGGCTCGGCCTCCGCTCTGTGCTTGCGGCTAATTCCTAACGCCGGCCATCATCATCCGATCCCTAGCCACGTTTAGAACCTATCTCAATAGGGACGACATCCCTACAAGGGATGTCGTCCCTGACAACTCACAGAAAAGTTTGCACCGCCGCAACAAACCCGGCAAAGTCATCGCGGCGGATGCAGTGGCCGGTGTTGGGGATGTTGGCTTCTCGTAAATCTCGCGCCAAACGCTGGGCTTCTTGCGCTTGGGCTGGGGTGATGATGATCCCGTTTGCCACAGTACCCGTGACCAACAAGATAGGGCATTGAATGGCCTGCACTTGCGCCCGCCAATCTTGAGGCGGCTGCTCTACATATTCCAATACTTGCACGCGCACCTGGTGCTGGGCCTGCGCCCAGGGCCGCAGCTCGGCATCGCTCCAGCGTGGGTTTTTGAGGCGCGCATCCACGATCAGTTCAACCGCCGTTTGGGTTTGTTTTTCGCGCCAGCCTGCACGCCAATCTTCGGCCATCGGTGCGCGCCCCTCGGCGGGGCGCTGGGTTTCATCGAACCAGGCGGGGTCTTCGACGATGATGGCGCGCACGAGCGCCGGGTGTTGCGCCGCCAACGCCGTTGCGCTTGCGCCACCCATCGAGTGGCCGATGACGATGGGGCGATTCAGGCTTAGCGCTTGAATCAATGCGGCAGCATCATCGGCGTGGTGTTGCGGGCTGTAGCCATGTTCGGGCGCATCCGAGAGGCCGTGGCCGCGTGCGTCGGGCGCGATGAAGTCGTAGGTGTCGCGCAAGGCTTCGATAACAGGTGTCCAACACGCGCCGCTGTCTGTTAGGCCGTGCAGCATCAGCACAGTAGGCTTGGTGGAGCCAGTCCGCAGGTAGTGCAGGCGCAGGCCGTTGGCGGTGACGAAGTTGGCATTCATGGATTTACTCATGCCCAGCATTTTGAGCGAAGCATGCCAAAATGCAAAGATGACTAAGCAAACCTGGCGCGGGGTGTTTGCCATCCCCATGACCCCCTGGACA
>JAYTNY010000519.1:0-1621 GCA_043748055.1 Roseobacter sp. | reverse complement strand
GCGGGCATTCGCGGCATTTTTGCGGGCACGGCGTTAAACGTGGTGCAGCACACCCAGGTGTATGGCGGCTTCGATAATTTTGTGGCGCGGTTAGGCTCGGCGGGCAAAGTGTTGCGCTCGTTTTGGCAGGGGCTAGAGGCTTCGCCGCTACGGGCGTTTGGCCTCTCACACTTTGTGGTGTTGGAGAAGCAGAAAGTTTGAGTTTGAGTTGGGAGTTTGAGTTCGAAACCTTCAAACTCAAACTCTCAACTCAAACTCAAACCGTCCCCATCATCCCCCAAACCACTTGGCTTTTATTGCGTCGTAGGTGCCCTCGCTGCGCAAATCTTCTATGGCGCCATTCACGGCATCGCGCAGAGCCGAATCATTGGCAGGCAGGGCAAAACCGATGGGCGCTGCAAGATTAAGCGCAGCGGTGCCGCTGAGGCTGGTTGCACTGTTCACATCGAAGGTGGCATTACTGAAATTCCACGACACGATGTTGGTGCTGGTTTGCTGAAGCGCACCGATCACCACATCAACACCCCCATTGCTGCCATTGCCTAACGCTTGCGCAATTTGGTTGTCGGCCAGCGGCGTGTAGTTGACGGCTGCGCCGGGTAGCAACCGCTGCGCAATATCCGCGATCAGGTCCACCTCAAACCCCGCGGGCTGGGCGTTGGCATCCAGCCCCACCAGGGCGTTGGCAGGCGCGGCGCGCGGCACATAGCCCACCCGCACGGCGTTGTTGGCTTTGATGCGGTCAAGAGTATTGTTGGTAATGCGCTCATCCACCAGTTGCGCCAGGCCGGGGGGCGTGGCTTGGGGGATGGCGTTCACGGCTTGCGGCGGTATGCCAAACCAGCGCTGGTACGCTTTGGCATAGAAGCCATCGGCAATCATGGCGCTGAGGGTTAAGTTCACCAGCGCCGCCCACTGCGAATCGTTCTGCGGCAACATGATGGCGACGGGTTCGGATTGCAACACGGTAAGAATGCTGAAGGCGGGGTCGCGTTGGGTAAGCAACATGAAGCGCCGCCAGCGGCCCAGCACACCTTCGGTTTTGCCATCCAGCAACGCCTGCACGGCATTGGCATACGAGACTTCGGAGCGAAAGGTGACGGTGATGTTGGAGGCAATTTGCCCAGCGCTGAGCGACGGCAGCGATTGACCATCGATGTAAAGCACGTCTTTCTGGGCCATGCTGGCGAAGTCGGCATAGCTGCCCGTGCGAATGAGCAATGCCTCGCCATCGGTGAAGTAAGGCAAGCTGAAGTCCACATCTTTCTCGGCGATGCGCGAGACGCTGAGGCCGCCGAGGGCCAGGTCTAGCTCGCGGTTAGCCAGGCGGCGCGGGGCCGAGGCCGAGGTGACTTGCACAAACTCGACGTTGTTCTCGCTGCCCAGCCATCGGCGAGCAAACTCACGGGCAATGTCGGCATCCAGGCCTTCGATCTCACCCGCTTTGTTCACGCTGGCGAGGGGCGGCGCATCGAACCGAATGCCCACGCGCAATTTACTACGCAGTTTGACGAGGGCAGCGGTGGTGAGGTTGGCAGGCACGGGCGTGGGTGGAATTTCGATATAAGACGCACCCGGCGTGGCGACGATGCGCCGGGCAATGCCGCCTAAGCCCACGCGC
>JAYTNY010000518.1:0-5179 GCA_043748055.1 Roseobacter sp. | reverse complement strand
GCGAATGTGTTCGAGGTCGGCGTGATCAGCCTCGGTATTTACGGGGTGCGTGAAAGGTCGGTTGGGGAGTAACTCGGCAGATTCAAGCTGGTGCGTGTTGTTCGGAACCATATGTTTAGGGAGAATTTTATTGTAGCCAGCTATTTGGGTGTATTGAGATATTTGGTCTTGATGACAACGGTGTTTGCCATTTGATCGTGAATGCCGCGACGCTTTGTGTTGAGCAGCATAGACACAACCCGCACGAGAAACCAGAGCGAATCAATCAGGCTGAAAATTTCGACTACAAACCGCACCCCATTGTTCGATCCACCTAACAAGATCAAAGAAAGAACGCAGACCCATACAACGCTATTAACGGCGATGTATATCGAATCACGCATAAAAGACTCTCGCAGTGTGGGTGGTCTGGACTCCGTTACGTCCAACACGCGAATACCAGTGACTCGTTTGCCAATCGTTTGGCCATTATTGTTGGCATGAAACCATACGCGATACCACGACTGGAGTGCAAATGAAATCAAATTTCCAAAAATGATGATGTAAATGTTTTGCGTCAGTCGAAAAAACCATTGCAAACCACCTAGAGGAAGCAACAGAATAAGCGTGTCCAAAAAATCTGCCCAAAACCTGCGCCAGAATGTGTGGTACCTCAATTCTGGGAATGCGTCCTGTTGTGCATCTACTTGCGATTGAATGCCAAACGATGCACCAATCATTTCAAATTCAACGCCTCTAGTTTGTAGCTCATGAGCAATCGCAGCCTTGCCATCTGCATGCATGAGCCGCTCACCAGAGATCATTGCCAGCAAGTCGTTATCAGAGTAATCGGGGTAGTTCGATATTTCAACCAGATCAGCTCCATAAATGATCCCTCGACGTTGCAATTCGTTCTCGGCAATTGCAATAGCTTTGCTCCGAAAATTATTGCGTTCGGTAGTGACAATGTTAACGAGTTCATCGTCGGAAAGAATTTTGAACTGATTCTTTAACTTTTCAATTTCGACAATGTCCATATGACAGGGTTTTAGCACAAGTTGATTTTGACCCACACCCCCGCCTGAGCGAGAATCGCGCCCATGCAAATTACGCAAAAAGCGAATCTCGTCATTATTGGCGCGGGCATTGTGGGCAGCAGCGCCGCGTATCACTTAGCCAAGCTGGGTTGGAAGGACATTATTGTGTTGGACAAAGGCAACTTGGAGGAGAACCCCGGCAGCACCTCGCACGCGCCGGGAGGCGTGGTGGCGCTCAGCCACTCCAAGTTGCTGACGAACATGGCGCAATACTCCAGCGATTTGTATAAGAGCCTTAAGCCCTACTCACCCAATCGCAATCACTACAACGCGGTGGGCGGGCTGGAGATCGCCATCAGCGAGAAACGCTTTACCGATTTGCGGCGGTTGCACGGCGAGGGCAAGAGCTTTGGCGCGGAGTCGTACTTGCTGGATGCGAAGGAAGCCAAAGGCAAGCTGCCGATGTTGAACGAAGATGCCATTGTGGGTGCGCTGTTTGTGCCCAAGAGCGCCATCATTTCCGGCGCACAAACCGCCAGCGCCTTGCAACGCGATGCCACAGCAATGTCCAACGGCAGCATCCAATTCATCGGCCATACCGAAGTCACCGACATCGAAATCAAAAACGGCCGCGTCACCGCCGTCATCACCCAATCCCTAATCCCCAATCCCCAATCCCCAACTCGCATCGAGTGCGACCACGTCTTGCTGGCCACCAACATCTGGGGGCCGGTGCTGGCCGACAAGCTGGGTGTGAACATCCCGCTCTTAGCCTTCGAGCATCAGTACGCCATCACCGCGCCCCTGCCCGCGCTGGCCCAGTTTGATGGGGCACAACGCGACGACGAGATTATTTACCCGACTGCGCGCGAGTTGGATTCCAGCATCTACTTTAGGCAGCATTGGAACGCGTATGGCGTGGGCAACTATTGGCACACCCCGCGCCCGGTGAACCCCTATGAGGTGGGCGAGACCGCGCTGCGCCCGTTCACCCCCGAAGATTTTGGCAACGCCTGGGCGCAGGTCAACACGCTGCTGCCGATGACGCAGGGTGCGGCGTTAACAAAGCAGTTCAACGGCATGTTCGCCTTCCCGGTGGATGGCATGCCAGTGCTGGGCGAGAGCCACATCAAAGGTTTTTGGACCGCCATTGGCTCGTGGATTACGCACGCGGGCGGCGTGGGCAAGAGCATCGCCGAGTGGATGGCCCTCGGCGAAAGCGAGTGGGATTTGCGGCAGTGCAATTTGCATCGCTTCCAATCTTTCCAGACCACTAAGCGCTACGTGGATTTAATCTGCAACCTCAACTACACCGAGCTGTATTACGTCACGCACCCGCGCAAGCCGCCGTCAATTCCGCGCGATGTGCGGCTCTCGCCGTTTCACGCGCGCTGGCAAAGCCTGGGCACCCACTTCACCGTGTTCGCCGGGTTGGAGCTGCCAAACTGGTGCGAGGAGAACGCGCGCCTGCTGGAGAAATACGAGGACGACCGTCAGAACGGTTCAATCCCTGAGCGCACAGGCTGGGCAGGCGAGTACTGGAACCGCATACAAGGCGCAGAGCATTTGGAGACGCGCGAGAACGTCGCGTTGTATGACCTGAGCGGCCTCTCAGTGTTTGAGGTGAGCGGCGCGGGTGCTTTGACATTCGTTAATCACTTGTGCAGCAACCAGATGGATGTGAAGCCGGGTCGCATTGTTTACACAACGTGGCTGACACCCAAAGGCGGCGTGCGGCGAGATTTGGCTGTGCTGCGCCTGAGCGACAACAAATTCTGGATGTTCGTGGGCGAAGGCACGCGCCCGCAAGATTGGGTGTGGGTGCGAGACAACTTCCCGAAGGTTCTCAACCTTCGGGAAGTTGTCTCGCTGACCGATGTGAGCGACAGCTTTACTGCATTGGGCCTGTGGGGGCCGAACGCGCGCAAGGTGTTGCAAAAAGTAACCCTCAACGATGTGAGCAACGCCGCCTTCCCCTACTTCACTGCGCAGTGGATTGAGATTGGCTTCACCCAAGTGCTGGCCCTGCGCGTCAGCTATGTAGGCGAGTTGGGCTGGGAGTTGCACATCCCCACCGATGGCGCGCTGCAAGTGTGGGATGCGCTGTGGCAAGCTGGCCGCGAGTTCGAAATGATCGGCGCAGGCATGGGCGCGTTCGATTCGCTGCGGCTGGAGAAAGGCTATCGCGGCTGGGGCACCGATGTCTACACCGAACACAACGCCTATGAGGCAGGCTTGGGCTGGACGGTGAAGTTGGATAAGGCCGATTTCATCGGGCGTGAGGCTTGCCTGAAGCTGAAAGACCAACCGCTGAAGAAGAAACTGTGCGCGATGACGTTGGATGATCCGCATGCGGCGATTGTGGGCGCGGAGCCGATCTTTGGCGCAAACGGCCATGCTACCGAGAAGGCGATTGGCTATGTCACCAGCGCCAACTTCGGCTACAGCGTAGGCAAATTTTTGGCGTATGGCTATTTGCCAGTTGATTGCGCAACAGTGGGCACGAAGCTGGAGATTGAGTATTTTGGGCAGCGGTTGGCGGCAACTGTGGCGGATGATCCGATGTTTGATGCGAAGATGGTGCGGCTGAGGAGTTAATCGAGTTAGCGCCCAAGGCGATTTGTTGGAAATGCCGAATTCGCGGCCCATGCCCAGCATTGGCAGACAATGCCATGAACTGCGCGTCCGTGATAAAGATAGGAATTGGCGCATCCTATATCGCATAGATGACGATGCCATCATCATTGCTGATGTGTTCGCCAAGACAACAAGAGCCACCCCACAATCTGTGGTTGCAACGTGTCAGAAAAGATTGCGCTTTTACGATGCGCTTGTTCAAGGGGATAAAAACGATAAAAATGATGAAGCCGAGTAAAAAGACCCAACTCCAAAAGGCAGGCTGGCGCATCGGTGATGCGGCAGATTTTCTCCAGCTTTCGCCAGAAGAGACCATGATTATCGAGATCAAGCTGGCACTGAGCCGCATCCTACGTGAGCGGCGGGCCAAAGTGATGACCCAAGTTGAACTGGCCCAGCGTATTCAATCTAGTCAGCCGCGCATCGCCAAGGCAGAGAAAGGTGATCAGTCGGTATCGGTCGAATTGCTTATTCGGGCAATGTTGGCGACAGGTGCCACGCCGAAAGAGATTGGGAAAGTGATTGCGCAGGCGGCTTGATTAGCGCACGAAGTTGGCCTGGGCCACGGTTGATAATTCTCACTATGACCATCTCACTCCCCCTCCCCGAAGAATACCTGCCCTACTACGGCACCTACATCCACCGCGTCGCTGGTGATCCCTTCGCCTTCATGGCCCAAACCCACGCCGCGCTGCATGCGCTGTTGGATGGCCTGAGTGACGCCCAAGCCAGCGCCCGCCCTGCACCCAACGAGTGGAACATCAAAGAGATCATCGGCCATGTGTGCGATGGAGAGCGGCTGTTTGGCTACCGCGCCATGCGCTTCGCCCGCAACGATATGACGCCGCTGGCCGGGATGGAACCTGATCCCTGGGTCGCTAATGGTGAATTTAGCACGCGAACACTGGCCGATCTGCTGACTGAGTTCGATGCCGTGCGCGCCGCGACGATCTCCATGTTCCGCAGCTTTTCGGAGGAAGTGATGTTGCGGCGCGGCCAAGCCTCCAGCGCCATCGTCTCGGTGCGGGCCTTGCTCTACATCACCGCCGGTCACGAGGATCATCACCTCGCTAGCATCCGCGCAGAATACCTGGGCGCGAAATCGTAGGCGTGAGGCGCACCCTCAAAGACTTTTTCGCGGAGGAGCAGAGAAAACGGAGATACGGAGAATTCTAAAAATCTCCGTTCCCTCCGCTCCTCCGTACCTCCGCGAAAAAAACAGAAAAGTTAAAGGCTAATCTCCGCCTGCCCCGTCATCCCTGGCAGCAGCGGCACGCTGGCGGGTTCCAGCGTAATTAGCACCGTAAACAGCGCCGCGTTGTTCTGCGTGCCCGCAGATAGCGGCAACACCGCATCCACCTTGCCCACAAAGCTCTGGTCATACGCCTTCAGCCGCACGCTTGCGGCCTGGCCCAGTTTCATCTGCACCACGTCGCGCTCGCTCAAATTGGTGGTGCGGAACTGCACAGCAGACACATCCAACAGCGCCACGCCGCCGCCAGATGAACTCGCGCCTACGCTCAGGC
>JAYTNY010000517.1:0-2718 GCA_043748055.1 Roseobacter sp. | reverse complement strand
CGAAAAGGGTTCGGCGATGCAGGCGAATGGAATTCGCTGTAAAAATGTTTACGACCGACGCAGAACTAAGATACCACACCCGCGGGCAATGCCGCTTCAGCGGGGCTGTGCAAATCGGAGCGCTTGTCAATCTCGTGCAACGAGAGCGCGAGACGATCTTCGGTGTTGCTCACGATTTCGTGGATGTTGGCGCTGCCGGTACGATCTTGCACATCTTTAATCTGCAACGTCAAGGTATCGCCGGAGATGGCGAGTACGATGCCGCGATCAGTCGTAATGACGTTGTTGCGCATGTAACGCCACATCACCGATGACCCGATGCCGATGCCGCGTTGGGCCGGGGTGCGCTCATCCAATTGTTGTTTGGCTTGCCAATCGGCAAAGGTGCTAAAAACACGTTGGACGGTGCGGTAGTTCAATACGATGGATTTGGGTTTGTATGCCATGAACACTTAACCTTACCTTATGTTGGTGATAGTGGTATGAGTTATGGGTTTGCCAAGTTCATGCGCGCCACGCCGATGCACGAATCGGCCATGCCGTAATACACATCTAGACTTATCTCACCGTTCTGATCTTTTCGCAGATCAATGCCGGTAGGGAAGACGACGTTGGGCACCAGGCCCTCGCGCTCTTCGTCCGATTCAGGCGACAAAATAGGCTCGGCAGAGCGATAGAGAATTTTGCGTGGGTCATCTACATCCAGCACCATTGCGCCAGCGGAATAGCGCACTTTTAATTGGTGATCCACATTTTCGAGGATGCGACCTGCGACGCCGTGATAGATCGTCAACCAGCCGCGCGATGTCAGAACCGGTGGTGTACCGCCGCCAATTTTTAACTGCTCCCAGGCCTGGGCCGATGTGGCGAGCAGGTGATGATCGCGCCACACCAGTAACGCGCTTGCGTCGCGCTGGGCCAATTCCAGCGAGCAGTATGACAGCCACATGCTGGCGCGCGGCTCGGCCACGCCTTCGGGCAAAATCTGCATTTGGTGGCCCCGGCCCTGCCAGTTAGATGGGCGATGGATCATCGCCAACGCAGGCTTGCCGTGCGGGTCTAACACGGGCCTGGGAAACAGGTAGGCATCTTTGTTGTCATAGAGATCAAAATCCACGCGGTGGTGGGGCATGAAGGCGAACTTGGCGGGGCCAACGCGCTGCCAACTCAGCAAATCTTTGGAGGTGGCCAACGCCACGCGCGGCCCTACTGGGCCGTAGGCGGTGTAGGTCATTACATAGCAGCCCAACGGCTCCACAAACGTAATGCGCGGGTCTTCGCAACCGGCGGTGTATTCGTTGCGCTCGTAGGATTCAGTTGGCTCCAGCGCATAGCCCAATCGTTTTACGTCAACAGGGTCGCCCTGCCCATCAAACAATACCTTGGCAATGCCGATGCGCGAATAGTTGCCAGAGGCGACGATGCGGGCGAACAAATACAGCTTGCCGTCGGGGCCACGCGCTGCTGCGGGGTTGAGCACGCCCATCGCTTCGTCGGGGTTGTTGGCATCGCCACGCATCACAATGCCGAGGCGTTTAAGTTGATAGGGCGGTGTTTTGGCGTGCGAGGGTTCCGTGTTGGATTCTGTTTTGATGGGGTTCATATCGAACCCATCATAGTTCGCTTTGCAGTTAAGGCCGCAATACGCGGCGCGCTACCACTTCTTCGGCTGACCCGGTCTCGTAAGCATAGGTGTGCAGGCCAGCGCCGGTGGCATACAAGCCAATCACTTGCTGCTGTTGGGCTTCGCTCAATTCGGTATATAGGTGCTCGTGTTGACGCAGAGCAATGCCCGACCGAAATAGACGCAAAATTTCTCCGGCTACTTCTACGGTGACGGTGCGGTTGGCTTTGAGGCCATGGGCGATTGCGCTGGGAAGATCGGCAAATTGTTGCAGGGTTGTGTTGTTCATTTTCTTTTTAAGTCTTTTTAATTGGCTCTGTTTTTCTGCCAGAACTCGTGTTCGGCATGCAAGCGTCGTTCGGTCTCATTCAGCGATTCCATTGCTCGTTCGCCCGTGCGCAAAGCAGAGAGCAACTGGCCTGTAGCTTGTCGCATTTCTATAAGCTGCGCATCGTTCACGCTTGGCGTTTTATTGGCGAGTTGGTCATCTAATACTTTCAACGCCGCAGTTTGTTCGCGGCGTTTGGTCATTAACTCAGCCTTGCGGATGTTTAGCCTTCTAAGATCGGATTCGACGCCGTCAATGCTCATAAGATGAGCATTGTTTCACAATTGCAATAGATATGCACTTGTTTTGTGCTTTGGCAAATCACCCAATCAACACCTGCTCTTCCGGGTACGCAATGCGCGCCGAGGTGCTTTGCTGTTGTTGCGCAATCGCCGTCACAATCGTCAACGCGCCTAAGCGGCCCCAAAACATTACAGCCATGATGACTGCTTGGCCAAACAAATTTAGATTGGTTGTAAAGGCCAGCGTGAGGCCGCACGTGGCGAAGGCCGAGATCACCTCGAACAACGCCTGGTCTAGCGTGGCGCCGGGGTGCGAGACAAGAATAAGCCATGCCGCCGCCAGCACCACAAACGCCGACACCGTTAACACCGCCGCTGCACGGCGCACCGTGCCGGTTGCCAAACTGCGGTTCCCAATGCGCGGTTGCGGGTAGCGCCGCACATAGCTCCACAGCGCCAGAACCAAAACAGCCAGCGTGCCCGTGGTGATGCCGCCGCCCATACTGGCGGGCGCGCAGCCAATA
>JAYTNY010000516.1:0-6966 GCA_043748055.1 Roseobacter sp. | reverse complement strand
GCAAGTTACTAACCGGCTAAAGCCTCGACTCCCAAAACGATTTGTCACGCTAGATCGAACCCCAGCCGACGAGCCACCTCGTTGGGGGCACTGGCTGTGCCGGTCTCGGTCACCTCAAACAAGCCCATCCAACCCAACTGGTTAAATTCGCTTTGATGGGCATGGAACATGAACACGCCAGGCCGATCGTATTTGAACTCGATGATGCCGCGCTGGGCCTGGCATTGCATGATGACATCAGTGTAGGCTGATGGCGTAAGCGAGGTGCCGGTGTCGTAATAGTTAAATAACTGGGCGTGCAGGTGAAACGAGTTGATGGGGTCGAACTCAGTGAGGTTGGCAACGTAGATGCGAGCCAACTCGCCCACTTTGATCGGGATGGGGTGCTTGGTGTAATGAAAGCCGATGGAGTTAACCGCATAGATTTCGTTGGCGCTGTCAAAGTTCACATCGAAGGCGTTCATCACCATCGCCATTTCTTTGGCAGGCGGGCGCGGCGTTTTGGGGTCTACGATGAATAGGCCATACAGCCCCTTGTGCAGATGGCGCATAAACGGCGGCACGTGGCAGTGATACAGGTGCAGCCCAGCAGGCGCGGCATCGAACTCGTAGATAAAGGTCTCGCCGGGTTTAACGGGCAGCACGCCGTCCATGCTGGCCTCGTGGATGCCATGAAAGTGCATGGAGTGCGGATGGTCGCTGCCGTTGATGAAGGTGATGCGCACGCGGTCGCCCTCGGTGGCGCGGATAAACGGGCCGGGGCAGCGCCCGTTGTAGACCCAGGCCGAGAAGCTGACGCCGGGCGCAACCTCGATGGTTTTGTTGGACGAGACGATGGTGTATTCGCGCAGGGTTTGGCCGCTGGGCAGCATGCTGGCTTTGCCAGTGTCAAAATCGGTCAGCATGTTGGTGGGGTTGAAGCCGTTGGCGGCGTGGTCTACCTCGCCGACCACAAACATGCTGCCGTGCAAAGCGCTATGCGGGTCGGTGGTGTGGGGTGGTTGGCCTGGCGCATGGTTCTGCGCCGCGAGTCTTCTTTGCTCGATGCGCTCGGCTTCGGCATTGGTGCTGGCTATGGCTTGGCGTGCTAACAGGCCACCTCCTGCTAAACCAGCCAAGCCCAAACCGCCCAATACTTTGCGGCGGGTTAGGTGTGAATTGCTCATGGATCAACTCCTTTGAAAGAATTTTTAGGAGTCCCTAAATTGGCGATATTCTAATTTAGGCTCGACTAAAAATCAACGTGTGTTTTTATCTTTGTCAGCTTCTCAATCGGCTGAGGTTTAATCAGGCCATGCAAATTCCGATCACGATCATTACAGGCTTTTTGGGCGCGGGCAAAACCACGCTGCTCAACTACATCTTGCACAACAACCAAGGCTTGCGCATTGCGGTGCTGGTGAACGACTTTGGCAGCGTGAATATTGACAGCGAGCTAATCGTTGGTGTTGAGGGCGAGAGCGTGAGTTTGAGCAATGGCTGCATTTGCTGCACCATTCGCGATGACTTGCTGAAGGCGGTGTTCAGCGTGATTCAGCGTGAGAACCCGCCGGAGTATTTGATTATTGAGACCAGCGGGGTGAGCGACCCGTTTGCGGTGGCCGAGACCTTCTTGATGCCTGCGTTGCGCCCACACGTGGCAGTAGACAGCATTGTGACGGTGGTGGATGCCGAGCAGGTAAAAGATTTGCGTGGCGATCAGGAAATGCTGGCGATGGATCAGATTAGCGCGGCGGACATTATTGTGATGAACAAAGTAGATTTGGTGGACAAAGCGGGCTTGGCCGATGCGCGCTCGTTTATCCGAGAGATTGTGCCGGACGCGCGCATTCTGGAAGTGACTCATGGGCGCGCGCCGCTGGAGCTGTTGCTGGGCGTGGGCGAGTACTCCATCGACAAGCTGAAGAGCCGAGAGAAGCGGGACGTGCATGTGCATGCGGCTGTGAGAGATGAGGAGATGAGGGGAGAGGGAGATGAGGAGCATGATCGCGTTCATACTGACCACACGATGGTGTTTAACACTTGGACGTATACAGCCGACGAGCCGCTGCTCTACAAAGAGCTGTGCGATGCGATTGACAACTTGCCGGTGACGATTTTTAGGGCGAAGGGGTTTGTGCAGCTCAAGGAATCGCCGGAGCGCAAGGCGGTGGTGCACATTGTGGGCAAACGCGCGCAGCTTACGTTTAGCGGGGCGTGGGGCGAGGCGGGACCGCACACCCAAATTGTGTTGATTGGCACGCAGGGCAGCGTGAATGCCGAGAAGTTGCAGGTGTTGTTTGATCGTGCGCGCGCCAGCGTGGCCGAAGCCAGCAAGAGCAATCCAGCAGGCGAGGCGCTAAGCTGGGTGCGCAAAATGTGGCCCGAAAAGTTCAAGCAAAAGTGAGTTGCGTAACGCTGCGATTCGTTAGACACTCGCTGCATTCAAGTTCAATCAAGAGGGAGATAGACATGCACACTTTTCAACGCAACTTAAAGCAATTGGTTCTGGCCGGGGTCATTGCGGCTACATCGTTATTGGCCGTGCCCGCAACCACGCAGGCCAAAGCAGGCTGCTATGGCGCAGGCTGCCGTGGGCGCGACCCGCAAGCGATGGGCTGCGCCCACGATGCCGTGACGCTGACCTCGCGTCATCGCCTCGGCTTTAAGGTGGAGTTGCGCTACTCGCGGGCGTGCAACGCCAAGTGGGGGCGCACCATGAACATAGACAATGCCTATGCTGATGCGGTGTTTGCGCTGGTGGGCACCGGCAAAACCACCTTGCGTTCCAAGAATGGCTTTCAGGTGTGGAGCCTGATGGGCACCGGCAAGCTGGCCGCGTGCGGCGGCGGCAACTATGGCAGCCCGGCGTATTTGGTTTGCACAGCGGCGCGATAAGGTTTCACCCCCGACCCCTCTTTAGGGGTCGGGGGTGCATTAATACTATGCCCAACTTTCCAATCGTAGATTCGCACGTACACCTGTGGGACCCCACCCACTTTCGCATGGTCTGGACCGAGGGCGCGCCCACGCTGGACAAGCCGTATGGCGTGAAAGAATACGCCGAACACACCGCCGGAATCAACATCGAGGCGATGGTGTATTTAGAAGTAGATGTTGCCCCGCACTACAGCTTGCTGGAGGTGGCCTGGGTGGCCGAGCGCGCGAAAGAAGACCCACGCCTGAAGGCCATTGTGGCGAATGCGCCGCTGGAGTATGGTGAACAAGTGCGCGCGTATTTAGCGGCGCTGGTGCAGGCCAGCCCACTGGTGCGTGGCATTCGGCGGTTGGTGCAGCAAGAGCCGGATAACGATTTCCAACTTCAGCCTCGTTTTGTGCGCGGTGCGCAACTGTTGGCCGAGTTTGGGTTGAGTTGCGACCTGTGCATCAAGTACCCGCAATTGCCTGCGACGATTGAGTTGGTGAAGCGCTGCCCCGAAACGCGCTTTATCCTCGATCACATCGGCAAACCCGATATTGCCAACGGCCCGTCTCATTCTTTGCAGCCCTGGCGCGATGGCATCTTTGAGTTGGCGCGCCTACCCAACGTCATCTGCAAAGTAAGCGGCATGGTGACGGAGGCCAGCCCCGACCGCTGGACGATTGACGATTTGAAGCCGTATTTTGAGACGGTGTACGAAGCCTTTGGCGAAGACCGCGTGGCGTTTGGTGGCGACTGGCCGGTGTGTATATTGGCCTCCAGCTATGTGCGCTGGGTGGAGACGTTGGATGCGTTGAGCGCCTCGCTCTCCGACACAGCCAAGCGCAAACTGTGGGCCGAGAACGCGCGCACGTTCTATCGCTTGTAGAAAACCTCAAAACCTCCGGGGTCTCAACACGTTTCGCGTAGGAAGCTAATACCTCGTCAAGACCCCGGAGGTTTGGCTCAGCATCGAATCATCCTCTCCGGATACCATCGCCCGTTATGCCAGATATGTCTAGAAGAGGATTTTTGCGTTTCCTGCTCGGCGCGAGCGGTTTAGTTGTCACGCCCTTTGCGTTGCGGGCGTATGCCCGTTACGTCGAGCCGCGCATCCTCATCACCGAGCAGGTTGCTGTCCGTTCGCCGCGCATTTCGGCCCCGTTGGATGGCGTTCGCATCGGCGTCCTCAGCGACTTCCATCTTGGCAACGGCGTGGATGAGGCGCGCATGGAGCAGGCTGTTGCGCAGCTCAATGCGCTCAAGCCCGATATTGTTTTGCTAGGCGGCGATTACATTCATCGCTGGGGATTGGGGGCCAAAGCTGCGCATGCCCTGCGCGAGTTGTTTGCGCCGCTGGGTGTGTTTGCCGTGCTGGGCAACCATGATTACTGGAACGGCCCGCGCCAATTAGTGCAAGCGTTTAATGAGCAATTTGCGCAGGCCAGCTTTCCCTTCAAGCTCATGCGCAACGAGTCTTTCCAATTAAATATCAACGGCACCCCGTTGCACATTGTGGGCGTGGACGATGTGACCCTGCACAAGCACAACTTTGCCAAAGCGGTGCAAGGCCTTCCAAAGCACGAAGCTGCCATCCTGCTGGTGCACGAACCCGACATTGCCGATGAGGCCGCCGCCGCGCATCCGTTCGCGCTTCAAGTGTCCGGCCACAGCCACGGCGGGCAGGTGCGCATCCCGTTTGTGCACCCCTGGTGGACGCCGACCTGGGCGCGCAAATATATTTATGGCTTGATGACGGTGAACGAGATGCCGTTGTATGTGACGCGCGGCATCGGCATGTCGTGGATGCCGATGCGGTTTTTGTGTCCGCCCGAAGTAACGCTGATTACATTGCGGGCTTGATTTTCGGTTTAACCTCGAAGATCACGAAGGACACAAAGACTTTTCGTCAGAGTTCGTCGCAACGCAAACCCCAATACGCCGCCATCACCCGTTGCAGCTTGGGCAGCCACACCCAGCGCATCTTCACGATGTCTTCGGCATCGGTGCACCAATGGGCACAGGTATATAAATTTTGTGGGGCGCACAGCCGGTAGTCTTGCCACAATTCATCGAACGAGTAATTGCTCACACCGCGCCGTACTAACTCGGCGTGATACGCACGCAGCACATCGGCTTCGCATTCGCGGCGCAGCTCGGTGGGCCACCACTGCACCAGCATGTAGCTCAGGTCGTTCGCCCCCAGCCACGTCGTCAGCGACCAATTGAACGGCTGGCGGTCAATCAGATAGATTCTTTCGCGCTCAAAATTTTGGCTGCGCGGCGAGAGAATATTGCCGGGGTTCACATCTCCATGCACCAGCGTAAAGCCGATGGGATTAGCGGTGCGTGCCAGCAGTTGCGCGGGGTGGCGCTCGAAGATGGCGGGGATAGCAGCCTGCGATTTCGCGTCCAACTCGTCGCCCACCGCCGCCAACATCGGCATTAAGCCTGGGTAAATGTGGCGCATGTGTTCATCCAGCTTGGCCTGGGTGGGGATGGCTTCGCTGATGGTTGTGAGGCGCGGCTGACCCCAGTAGTGCGCGTGCAACGTTGCCAATCCCACCGCCACTGCGCAGCCAAAAGCCAACGTGGGCGCAATCTCAAAGCTGCTGCGGTGCGTCTTGGTTAAGTCATCCATCAAAATGTGATACGCCCGTTGCTCGGCAGAATAGGCGGCGTCGTAGCAGGTGGGGATGGGCGCATCGGGCAGGTCGGCGTAATCGCGGGCGCAGTAATTTACCTCCGAAGGGTTGCCAAACTGGCCCTGGCACATTTTTAAGAAGAGCTGTCTTTGGCCCTGCTGTGTTTCTACAACGATGCGGGCGTTGTTGGCGTTGGTGCTGGTTTCCATGTTGATGTGAAACGCAGCGACGTTTTCGCACAGCTTATCGGCCAGCCACTCACGAGAGATTTGGGAGACTTGCGTAATCACGTTGCTCATTGCTTAGAATTTATCTTAAAAGATGACCGCAAGGCTGCGGTCTAACAGAAGGCTAATCCGTCAGACAACAATAGACGTTATCTGAAATAGACAGGATGACAGGATTCAACAGGATTTAATCCTGTCAAAAGACGCGCATTTTGGAGGCAACGACATGACAATTACAGGCTTACACCACATCACGCTGGTGACCACGGACGCGAAGCGCAACGTGGATTTTTACACGCGCGTGCTGGGGCTGCGCTTCATCAAAAAAACGGTGAACTTTGATGACCCCAGCGCCTACCATTTGTATTACGGCAACCAGATCGGCGCACCGGGCACGGCCATCACGTTTTTTGAGTGGAAGAACGTGCCCAAAGGCAAACCGGGCATCGGCGGCACACACCACTTTGCGCTCAGCGTGCCGGATTACGACGGCTTGCTGAAGTGGAAGCGCCGCCTGACGGACTTAGACTTGCGCGTCAGCGGCCCGTACGACCGGCACTACTTCAAGAGCATCTACTTCAACGACCCCGATGGCACAATCTTGGAGATTGCTACGCGCGGCCCAGGTTGGGCGATGGATGAAGCCGCGAACGCCATCGGCACGCAACACGTTGACCCGCCAAAGGAAATGATGGTGGCGAATCGTGACGAGGAGACCATCAAAGCCATCACTTGGCCGGAGCCCGTGAGCGAGATTACGCCGGAGATGGCGCTGATGCAGGGCATGCACCACATCACCGCTATTAGCAGCGACATACACCGCACGCACGAGTTTTATGGCGGTTTGCTGGGCATGAAGTTAGTGAAGCAAACCAGCAACTTTGATGACCCCAACAGCAAGCATTGGTATTGGGGTGTCGGCGGCGAAGGCCATGCCATCGCTGGCTCTCCTGGCACGCTGGTTACCTATTTTGAGCGCGACCCCAAGACCGAGCCGCGCGCGAAGATGGGTGCAGGCCAAACCCATCACTTTGCGCTGGCCGTTGCCACCGATGACGAGCAGTTGGCCTGGCGCGAAAAGCTGGTTGACGCAGGACTGCGTGTTTCGCCGGTCATGGATCGCACCTACTTCCACAGCATCTATACGAATGACCCCGACGGTCACATCGTAGAAATTGCCACCGTGCCACCGGGT
>JAYTNY010000515.1:0-3794 GCA_043748055.1 Roseobacter sp. | reverse complement strand
TGAGAAAGCAAATCCTCCCGAAGGTTGCTTAAAAGAGCCAAATCCTTGCAAGTTCAACCTTCGGGAGGATGAGTTCTGCTAACGATTGAGCCTTGTGCTTCAAACAAATCCTCGTTCACAAAGCGAATCAACGCCATCATCACCGCAGGCGCATAGAACTGGGCGCGCACCAATGCGCCGTGTGTAAGGATGCCAATGGAACCCGTACTTTGTTTAGAGTTGGTGCGGCCATGCACCAGGTCGTCGGCGTGGCCCAGCTCCATGCCGCCGCGCACCAGCGCAGCCACCTGCGGCGGCAGCATAAAGTAGCCGGTGCTGGCCAGCCCCACACGGCCATCGCGTTGAACGATGGCGCACCAGGCCGAAGCGAACAAGCCCTCGGCGCGGTCGGTTACACCGCCCTCCAAACCTACGCCGAAGATGGCTGCGCTATTCGTGTGCAACGCGGCGTTGGCGCGGTTGGTTGCGCCTGCAATCATCTCGTCATCGCCAATGGGTTGGGCGCGAACGCCGCTGGGCACATCGATGCTGGTCACGGTAATCTGGCCCAGCAACGCGGTTGCGCCCTCGCGCACAGCTTGTATTTTTACAGGGTTTTGGGAGCCGACAATAAACGAAGTCATAGAGCATACACAGGCACAGAAGCGCCCTCAGAATGACCGTGCCGCAACTTGATTTTGGCAAGGCAGTGCGTTTCGTGAGTAATCAAGCTAGGCTAGCATAGACCACGACGATATGCCAAAGCTCAGGCTCAATCTTCTCGGCAACTTTCAGGCTTTTTTAGATGGTGTGCCGGTGGGCGGTTCAGATGGCGCTGCGACCAACACAGCATGGCAAGCCTGGTTGCAAGATGCGGTGACGAATCAGCGCCTCGGCTTTGCCTGTTTGGAGAAGTTGTTTGTGTTTTTGATGAATGAAACAGAGAACACTCTGCCAGAGGAAAGATGAGTTACAAGAATAGGTTATTCAGCGTAGTGATAAGTGCCGCAGTGGTTGTAACAGCATGCCAACCTGCGCCGTTGCAACAACTCCCCTCAACTCCCTTAACTCCCTCAACCACTCCTATACCCGCACCAACCGCGATTCCAAGCGTGAGTGTGTCGGCGACTAAACCAGCACAGCCCGAAGCGACAAAGGCCATTTCACAGGCTTCTGCAGCAACACAACTAAGCGCATTTGAGGCTGCGGTGAAGCAAAGCCTGACCACGCCCGATTTTGATTTGATGCGCCGCCTGATGAGTGAACCTTTCAACTTCGCCTACTGGCAGAGCGAAGGGGGCAGCACGACGCGCGAGGATGCCATCGCATCCATCAAAGATGCTTTGTCACATCGGGGTTCGCTCATCATTGAGCCGTATGAAATCATCAACAGGCTGCATTGGCGCGAACGCGCTGATGATGGTTCGCGGTTGGTGAGCAGTTTGCGCGTTCAGGGTTGGGCAGCAGAAAATGCGCAGGCCGAGGCATTGTTGCTGATTTATCAGCGCCCCGATGGAAACTATCTATGGACAACGCTGGTGGTCAGCCGAGTAGGGTTGCCATAAGCAACATCTTTGCATCAGCTATGACATCTTTGCTACAGTTAGAGCATGTCTATTTCTGCAATTGAGCCTGCTATTCCCACCACAACCACACCCGTTATCGACCAAATCCACAAACACAACTCCATCCGTAAATACAAGACCGACCCGTTGCCAGTTGTGCTGATCGAAGCCATCGTAAGTGCAGGCCAACGCGCGGCCACCTCGTCCAACTTGCAGACGTATGCGGTGATTGCAGTGACCGATGCCGCTAAGAAAACCGAGATCGCGCATTGGTGCGGCGACCAGGCGCACATCATCGAAGCACCAGTGTTTATGGCATGGTGCGCCGACCTCAGCAAGCTGGAGCGCGCAGCCCAACTGCGCCAACTGCCGCACAACCACGAATACGTCGAGAGCTTTTTAGTGTCGGCCATTGATGTGGCGCTGGCCGCGCAAAACGCCGTGCTGGCGGCGGAGTCGTTGGGCCTGGGCACGTGCTACATCGGCGGGCTGCGCAACAACACACGCGAAATTATTCGGTTGCTGAGCTTGCCGCCGCTGGTCTTTCCGCTCTTTGGGTTAACAGTGGGTTGGCCCGCCGCGAACCCCATCCAACGCCCACGCCTGCCCCAACAAGCCATATTGCATTGGGAGGGCTACACCCGCGAGCATGAAGACGCGGCTTTGCTGAAATACGACCAAGTGATGGCGGCGACCGGTGCCTACAACAACCGGCAAGTGCCTGTGCCGGGCAAGCCCGATGCGATGGAAGACTATGGCTGGCTGGAACATAGCGCCCGCCGCGTAGCACAACCGCTGCGCATGGAACTGCGTGCGGTGCTGCATGAGCAGGGGTTTGAGCTGAAGTAGAAATGCAACGCATGGTCTGCGCAGGCTCAGCTCAGGCCATGCTTTTTATCGCCTCGTCCACGCTGGCGTTGCCATGCACAATGGCCGCAATCGCTGCCGTCATCTTTGCGGGTGCTTCGTGCCCCCAGATATTGCGCCCAACGGCCACGCCGCTGGCACCGGCCTGCATGGCCTCGGCAATTTGCACCAACACCTCACGGGTGTTGGTGGTGCGTTCACCCCCCAGCACGATGACGGGCACGGTTGCATTTTGCAACACCATTTGAAAAGACTCTGGGCTGCCCGTGTAAAACGTTTTGATGAAGTCCGCACCCATCTCCGCACCTACGCGGGCCGCCGCTGCAATTTTCTCTGGCGTGCGCATCTCTGGCCCGGCGGCAAAGCTGCCCGGAATCGTCTCGACCAAGTACGGCATGCCCCACGCCGCACAATCCAGGCCGAGGCGTTCGCAGTTCGCCAAGTTCTCGCGGCTGCCGCCAAAGGGCGATGCAATCACTTTGATGCAATCGGCCCCCAGCCGCAACGCGCTTTCTACCGCCTTCTCGTGGATGGGCGGCTCGTCATACACCGTCAAAATTAAACCGCCTACGCCAAGCGCATCGCCGCAGCGCAGAGCGGTGCCAAACGTGGTTAGGATGGCGTCTGCACCGGCCGCCAACGTCTCTCGAATGATCTTGTCGGGTTGCTCCACGCCACGCATGGGTTTGTCCAAATAGTTGCCGTGATCCATCGCCACGATCACGGTTTTGTTGTCTTTGCCGAAGATGCGGCGGAGTCTGCGTTTTAGGTAGGTCATTTTGTTTACATGGAGTTTTGCATATGACCCCCGACTCCCCTTTAGGGGTCGGGGGTTCCGAACACAAGCAGCCGATTGCCCCCGGTGCTGCTGGCCAACACACCCTCGCCAATGGCGATGCTGGAGCTGGATAAGCCCTCGACGGGATAGCGCCATAGCTCTGCACCACTGTGTTTGTCGAAGGCGCGAATCCAGCCCAATGCTGGCCCAGCGTAAATTACATCGCCTGCAATCAACGGGCTGGTCCAAACCTGGCCGCCTTCTAACTTGCCGATGAAGGCTTCCCAGGCCAACGAGCCATCGCCCACGCGCAACTTTTGCAGCGTGCCCAGGTCAGACACGATGTACACATAATCGCCCTCCAATGCGGGCGAGGCGAATATCGGCGCGCCCAAGTCGAGCAACCAATCCAGGCGGCCTGTTGCTCCATCAAACTTGCAGAAGTGGCCCGCCCGCGTGCCGATAAACAAGCCACCCGCCGAAACCGCACAGGTTGCGTTGATGCCGCCGGGCGCAATGGCTTCCCAAATCGTCGCGCCGGTGCGCGCATCCAGCGCGTGCACTGTGCCGCCGTTGGTGCCGAGGTAGATCACGTCGCCCATCAC
>JAYTNY010000514.1:0-2663 GCA_043748055.1 Roseobacter sp. | reverse complement strand
GGCGAGCCATTTTTGCTGCCCGATATTTACGACATGCTGGCGTATGCGTCGGCCCGCGTAAAGACCAGCGTGCTAACCAACGCCATGGTTACTCGTGGCACGCGCTTAGACAAACTCAAAGCCATTCAACATCCCAACCTGATTTTGCAGGTGAGCTTGGACGGTGGCCGCGCCGAAGACCACGATGCCTACCGTGGCAAAGGCACCTGGGAGAAAACCGTTGAAGGCATTAAGCTGCTGCAAGCGGCGGGGTTTGATGTGCGGCTGAGCAGCACCGAAACCCCCGCCAACACCGAGCGTATGGACTTGGCGCACGACTTTCGCCGCTCGTTGGGCATCCCAGATGATCATCACTTTGTGCGGCCCCTGGCCAAGCGCGGCTACAGCAAAGATGGCATAGAGCTGAATATGGGCAACCTGGTGCCCGAGGTAACAGTAAATTTAGACGGCGTGTTCTGGCACCCGCTGAGCACCGACGCCGACATGCAGATCAGCAAAAAAATCTTCCCGCTCAAAACCAGCGTAGATCGCATTCAAACCCAACTAGATGAAATTGCCCGCACCGGCAGCGCCGGGTTGATGACATTTACCTGAGGATAAATTTTTGAAGCTCCCGTGTGGGGCTGAGTTAAAAGTGATTAGGGATTGGTGATTAGTGATTTACGGAAGCAAATCAATCCCCAATCCCTAATCCCTAATCCCTAAAATGATTAACGCTTACGTTCTCATCAAAGCCGAACCCACCCGTATCCAAGAGTTAGTGGTCGAACTACGCGGCATGGAGTTGGATGGCTCAGTCATCAAACAAGTGCATGCCGTGACCGGGCAATATGACCTGATTGCCTTTGTGGACAGCCCAGACCTACAAAGCCTGGGCAACTGAGTGACGGCTGGCATTGCGGGTGCCGTGGGCATCCGCGAAGTTCAGACTTGTCTAGTCGTTTGGTAAACACCCCCGACCCCTGAAGGGGAGTCGTTGAGTCACCCCATACGTTCCTCGGCTCAAATACGCTGAGTAACGTATTGATTTGGATTACGACTCCCCTTTAGGGGTCGGGGGTTCTTGGCTGCTGCTGCGTAATGCAGTGAATATTGCCCCCGCCCAACAAAATCTCGCGGGAGTAGACCTGCACCACTGTGCGTTTGGGAAACAAAGATTGCACAACCGCACGTGCAGGCCCATCCTGCGGCACACCGAAGCCGGGCATGACAATGCCGCCATTGGCAATGTAAAAATTGATGTAGCTGCCGGCCATGCGTTTGCCGGGTGCGCGGCCCTCGTAACCATCGGCGCGGGCTAACTCACCAAATTCAGCCTTGGTCATGCACAGCGGTTCGGGCATGGGCACTTTCACCACGTCCAACCTGCGGCCTTTCGCGTCGTGCGCTTGTGTCAGCCGTTCTAGTGCATCCAATGAGCGAGCGTATTGCGGGTCGGTGTGGTCATCCGTCCAGCCCAGCGCCACCACGCCAGGGCGCACAAAGCAACACAAGTTGTCCACGTGCCCGCTGGTGTCATCGTCCATATACACGCCCTCTTTCAACCAAATCACTTTCTCTACGTTTAAGTATTCGTGCAGCTTTGCTTCAATGTCAGCTTTGCTCAGATGGGGGTTGCGGTTGGGATTAAGCAGGCATTCCTCGGTGGTGATGCAACAGCCTTCACCATCCACATGAAAGGCGCCCCCTTCCATCACTAGGTCGGTGGCATAGCGGGGCAGGCGCTCGATCTCCAAAATTTTTTGTGCAATGAGCTTGTCGTGTTCGTAATCGGCATACATGCCGCCCCAGGCGTTGAACGTCCAATCGATACCGCGCACTACGCCCGCATCGTTCACTACAAACGTAGGGGCCTGATCGCGCAGCCACGCGTCATCGCTGGCAAGTTCGACCACGCGAATGTGCGCGGGCAGCAGTTGGCGTGCGCGCAGCCAATCATTGGCATTGGCGCACATCGTCACCGGCTCAAACTGCGCAATGGCTGTGGCTACTTCCACAAATGCGCGTTGGGCAGGTTCGGCGTTCTCGCGCCAATTGTCCGGGCGGTGCGGCCAAGCCATCCAGCAACCCGCGTGCGGCTCAAACTCGCCGGGCATGCGGAAGCCATCTTGTTTGGGTGTCGTCAATTTCATCTTTTCTGCACAGGACAGGATGACAGGATTTAACAGGATGAATCAATCCTGTTAAATCCTGTCATCCTGTCTAAACCCCTTACCTTGTATTCACCATCCACATCGAGAAATCTTTCAAAAAAGCGCGAAAGCCTTCGATGTGTTGCGCAGGAAAGTTGTAGTGCGCAGGCGCATCGGCCAGCACCTGCTCAAAGCAGGCCAGCCATTCGCTGCGCGCCGCCTCGTCGATGGCAAAGGGCATGTGCCGCGCACGCATCATGGGGTTGCCATATTGCTGGTGATACAGCGGCGGCCCACCCAACAGCCCCACAAAAAACGCCGCCGATTTTTGCGAGGCCCGCACCATGTCTGCCGGAAACATGCCGCGCAAAGCCGATTGCTCCAGCGCAGCATAAAAATCTTCCAGCATCTTAAAGATGTTGGCCTCACCCATCAGCGCATAAATCTCTTTGCTGGGTGCAGCAATTTGGCCGGGGTTCATTTGCGGAACGTAAATCTCTTTTGACATTGTGTTCAACTCATCCTAGAAAC
>JAYTNY010000513.1:0-3679 GCA_043748055.1 Roseobacter sp. | reverse complement strand
GCAAGTTCAACGATGCCTGGGGCATTGCGGTAGATTCGCTGGGCAACATTCTGGTGGCCGATACGTTTAATCACCGCGTGCAAAAGTTCGACCGCGATGGCAATTTTCTCTCGCAGTGGGGCAAACCAGGGGTGAGCGACCAACCCGGCACAGGGCAAGACACGGTGTTCTTCGGCCCGCGCGACATCAAAATTGACCGCAACGGCTATTTGTTGGTGACAGACACGGGCAACAAGCGCGTGCAGGTGTTTGATTCCGAAGGCAACTACCTGAACCAGTTCGGCAAGGGGGGCACGGGCGATGGCGAGTTCAACGAGCCTGTGGGTTTGGCGTTGGACGAAGCTGGCAACATTTACGTGGCCGATGCGTGGAACCGGCGCATCCAGGTGTTTGGGCCAGATTACAAATTCTTGCGCAAGTTTGATGTGGGCGCGTGGGAAGGCTTGGATCAAGGTGTGCTGCAATCGGTAGAGCATAAGCCGTACTTGGCGATCAACGGCAATACGCTCTATATCAGCAGCCCGCGCACCGGGCAGGTGTTGGCGTATTCGCTTGCTGGGCAAGCGCAAGAATTGCCAGAAGTAACCTTTAACGCCAATGACTGGCCCACCGGCCTCGCCATCCGTGACAACACGCTGTATGTGACCAATGCAGCGACGGGACAGGTGATGTCGTTTGTGTTGAATGCGAAAGCGCAGTAACGCTTTGCCTGAGACCCCCGACCCCTAAAGGGGAGTCGTTGAGTAACGCTGAAAGCGCATCAGCGACTCCCCTTTAGGGGTCAGTAGTTTAATTAACGTTATCGGAGATAGACAGGATTACAGGATTGAACAGGATTAAATCCTGTTCAATCCTGTCAAAACTCCTTATCTACGATGAGGTCTAATGTGTAGGAAATGGGTTACGCGCCGCAAAGCCGCGCTGATGCCAATATGGGTAAATCATGGGCACGGCACTTGCAGAATCTAACCGCGCCACTTGCTCAGTCGTTAAGTTCCAGCCCACAGCCCCAAAGTTTTCTTTCAGTTGCTCCTCGTTGCGTGCGCCAAAAATAATGGTGCAAACGGTGGGCCGTTGCAGCAACCAGTTCAGCGCAATTTGAGACAGCGTCTTGCCCGTCTCGGCGGCAATCGCGTCCATCGCTTCCACTGTTTTGTAGAGCGCCTCGTCGTTGCCCGATTGGGCCGTCTCGGCGCTGGTGCTGGCGCGGGCAGTTGAGGGGATGGGCTGATTGCGCCGCACCTTGCCAGTGAGCCGCCCACCGGCTAGCGGACTCCAGACCAGCGTGCCCACCTTTTGGTCAATCGCCAACGGCATCAGTTCCCACTCATACTCGCGGCCCGCCAGCGAGTAATACACCTGATGCGAGACGTGGCGCGGCAAGCCATACTTCTCGGAGATGGCCAGCGCCTTCATCAGATGCCAGCCAGAGAAGTTGGAACAGCCGATGTAGCGCACCTTCCCACTGCGCACCAAATCCTCCAGCGCGCGCAGGCTTTCTTCGATGGGTGTCATCGCATCAAAGCCATGCAGTTGGTAGAGGTCAATGTAGTCAGTCTTCAGCCGCCGCAAGCTGGCCTCGCAGGCACGGATGAGGTGATAGCGCGAAGTGCCCTGCCCGTTTGGCCCCGGCTCGCTGCGGAAGCAGGCCTTTGTCGCGATCAACACTTTGTCGCGCCGGTCGCCAATAGCCTGGCCCAGAATTTCTTCGGACAGGCCATTTGAGTACGCATCGGCGGTGTCGAACAGCGTCACGCCTGCGTCCAACGCCAAATCAACAAGCCTTGTTGCTTCGGCCACTTGCGTGCTGCCCCACACGCTAAAGAATTCGTTACCGCCACCAAACGTCGCGGTGCCAAAGCTCAGCACTGACACCATTAAGCCCGAACCACCCAGTTGTCTGTATTCCATGATGGGTGAATGGTAATCGGTGAATAATGCGATTCGATTTGACAATTTATGCACCTGCGTATAACTTTGCCCTCAGCAATGACAAATGCCCATTGCTTGAGCAAATGCTCAAGCTGCCGACAAAGCCATGAGTGACGACACGCGCTTGCTCGCAAAAGTAGCCACGCTGTATTACAAGAGCCAACTCTCGCAGGCCGAGGTGGCCCAGCGGTTGGGCATCTCGCGCCAGAGCGTGGGGCGGCTGATTCAGCGGGCGCACGACACGGGCGTGGTGCGCATCGAGATTCAATCGCCGCTGGCGCGCGAAACAGAACTGGAAGCGGCGCTGGAGAAAAGGTTTCATCTGGTCGAGGCCGTCGTGGTCTCGCCTACGGTCAACACCGAGGCAGCCATTCGGTCGGCTATGGGTGCAGGGGCAGCCGAGTTTTTGCAACGCCGCTTAAAAAGCGGGGACACGCTCGGTGTGATCTCGGGCAGCACCACCGTGAACGAGGTGCCGCTACACCTTAAGCAGATGCATGTGCCCAATCTCACCGTCGTCAGCATCTCCGGCGGCATGCCCAGGTCGCCATCGGCCACACATGCCGAGAGCATCGTGCATCGCTTTGCCAAGCCGTTGGGGGGCAAGCCGGTGATGCTGCCTGCGCCGTCGTTTGTGGATCGCCCCAACATCAAGAAAACGTTGTTGAGCGATTCCAACATTGCGGCGGTGCTAAAGCTGGGCGAGCAGGCCAACATCGCCTTGTTTGGCATCGGCGTTATCTCCAAACAGTCCTCGCAATACCAGCAGGGCTTGGTGGAGTACGACATGCTGCGCAAAGTGAAAGAGCAAGGCGGCGTGGGCGAAGTGGCGCTGTATGCCTACGATCTGACCGGCAAATTGTGTTCGCCGGAACTCAACGCGCGCACGATTGCCATCGAGCCAGCCCAACTGCTGCGCAAGGAAATTTCGGCAGCAGTGGCAGGCGGCCCGCACAAAATTGATGCCATCTGGGGGGCATTGCAGGGCAAATACTGCAATGTCCTGATTACCGACGATGAGACCGCGCGCGCCCTGTTGGCGCGCAAAGGAGGCAAGCCTATGTAAACGCTGACTGCAAGAACCGGAGCATGGACACGCATGCCATGCCAAGACGCAATCTAACCCAATCTATTAACAGAAAGAGGAAGTAAACAAATGTCGAAGAACACGATTTCGCGACGCAAGTTATTTTTGACGACGCTGGCCGCCGCCAGCGTGATGGTGGCCTGCGCGCCGCCCCGCGTGCAGCCCGCCGCCGCCCCAGCCGCACCCGCTGCCCCGGCAGCCAGCGCTGGCCCCGTCGAGCTCACCATCGCCACCGTGAACAACCCGGACATGAAGACCATGCAAACCTTCACCGGCAAGTTCGAAGCGGCGCACCCCAACATCAAACTGAAGTGGGTGTTTTTGCCAGAGAACGAACTGCGCGCCCGCGTGACGACGGATGTCGCATCTGGCACCGGCTCGTTTGATGTGGTGACAGTGGGCACCTACGAAGTGCCGATTTGGGCCAAGAACGGCTGGCTGAACTCGATTGATGGCTTGATGACCGCCAATCCAGATAGCACGCAGCCCAACTATGACAAAGAGGACATCATCAAAGGCGTGCGGCTGGGTCTCTCATACAACAATGAGTTGTTCGCCGTGCCGTTCTATGCCGAATCCAGCATGACCTTCTACAACAAGAAGATGTTCAAGGCAGCGGGCATCGAGATGCCAGCCGAGCCGACTTGGGATCAGATTCGT
>JAYTNY010000512.1:0-13709 GCA_043748055.1 Roseobacter sp. | reverse complement strand
CCGGCAGGCACATGCACCAACTTCTCCGCAGGCACCACCGCATATTCGGCATACGCCCCCAACGCAAAGCTATAGGCCACTTTGTCACCTGCCTTAAATTCGGTCACGCCCTCCCCCACCGCATCTACCACGCCCGCCGCCTCTTGCCCAATCGTCGCGGGCAAGGGGATTTTGTATTGCCCGCTGCGTTGGTAGATGTCAATGAAGTTCAGGCCTATCGCCTCGATCTTAACGCGCACCAAGCCCGCCTTCGGCTCCGGCATCGGCACGTCTTCAATCTTCATCACCTCAGGCCCGCCCTGTTCTCGAATTACTATTGCTTTCATATTCTTTCTCTAGACCTCTTGCAAAAGTAGGGGCGTAGCATGCTACGCCCCTACGAACGCCGCGTGCGAATGGACTCTTGCAAGAGGTCTTCTATAAGTTTGCTTGAATGATTTGAACACAAAGAAGCAAAGAACCAAAGTCTTTGTTTCTTCGGCCCTTCGTTTCTTCGTGTAATCCAATTTATGTCACCTTGCTGCGTTTCTGAAACGCCGAGTTCTGCCACGCCTGCGTTTGCAAGATGTAGCGCAAGCGATCCACGGCATCCCATACATCCACAAAGCGCACATACAGCGGCGTAAAGCCAAACCGCAAAATATCCGGCGCACGAAAATCGCCGATCACGCCCTCGGCAATCAGTGCCTGCATGATGGCGTAGCCCTGCGCATGGGTAAAGCTGACCTGGCTACCGCGCTCATCGTGGCTGCACGGCGTCACCAGTTCCAAATCAAAACCGGCGCAGCGCTGCGCCACCAAGTCCATAAACAAATCAGACAAAGCCAAAGACTTGCGCCGCACCGCCTGCATGTCCGCCTCCAGCCACAGGTCTATGCCGCACTCCAGCGCCGTCATGCTGAGGATGGGCGGCGAACCCACCAGCGCTTTCGTCATATCCAGCGCAGGCTCAAATCGCCAATCAAATGCAAAAGGCTGGGCATGCCCCATCCACCCCGAAAGCGGCTGGGTGAACACCGCTAAGTGCCTATGCGCAACAAACAAGAAGGCAGGCGCACCGGGGCCACCGTTTAGATATTTGTAGCCGCAGCCGATGGCGAAGTCGGCGTTCGCTGCGTTCAACTCAACTGGCAACGCGCCCGCCGAATGAGCCAAGTCCCAAATCACCAGCGCGCCGTGCGCGTGCGCTTTCTGGGTGATGGCGCGCATGTCGTGCATACGCCCAGTGCGGTAGTTGATGTGGGTGAGCATGACGACGGCAGTGTCATCATTGATGGCATTCAGCAGTTGCGTTTGAGTTTGGAGTTTGAGTTGGTGGGTGTGGCCCAGTTGCGCAATTAAACCCTGCGCCATATAGAGGTCGGTGGGGAAGTTATCTTGTTCGCTCACAATCACTTTTTTGGTCTTGTTGATGTGCAGCGCCGCCGACAACACCTTGTACAAATTGACCGAGGTCGAGTCGGCCACGATCACCTCGCCTGCGTTTGCGCCTACCAACTGCGCAATCTTGTCGCCGATGCGTTGCGGCGCGTCCATCCAGCCTGCGCTGTTCCAACTGCGAATGAGGCCACTGCCCCACTCCTCTTGCACCGCTTGCGCCACGCGTTGGGCCGTGCGCTTGGGCAACGCCCCCAGCGAATTGCCATCCAAATAGATTACACCTTCGGGCAAAACAAATTCGTCTCGGAAATGCGCCAGCGGATCGGCGGCATCCAGTTGTTGGCAGTCGTAGCGAGAAATCATAAGCACCTCAGTTCATAGAATCCTCCCGATGGGAGGATTCGTTCATCGAAACATCAAAGGGAACCAATACGTTTTTGCGTAGGTCACGCGAATTTGCGTGGGTGGGCCAGACCAGCCAATCGGCTTGCCTGCCTGAGTAGCAGTGGGCGTTAACACGCATTGGCATACATCCACTGGCTTAACAAGTAACGTAAACGTTGTGGCTGATCCAGCCGCCAGCGATGGCACAGCCCAACTGATGACGCCGCCCTGCGCCACAGGCACTGGCAACGCCGACACAAATTGCAAGGCCGTAGGCAACGCCAACGCCAGGGTCGTGTCGGTCAACGCAGCCGATGCCGTCAGCGTCATCGTCATCGTCACCACCGCCCCTACTGTCGCGGTCAGCGGGCTAGTCGTCTTCAGCGTCAAGGCCAGCGCGGCTTGCACGGCGGCCTGCGCGTTAATCAGCCCGTAGCCAAAGGTGTTGTTGGGCGTTGCGCCAACAGCCACATTGCCACACGCGTCTGTCGTGGTCAGTGGCGTTGCGGTTTTGCGCAGCAATGCTTCAGTCGCGTCAATATCGCCGCGCAAGCTGGGCTGGGCCGACCACAACAGCGCCACCACGCCCGCCACATGCGGCGCGGCCATGCTGGTTCCACTCAGCCCGCCATAGGCATTGGGCGAATTACGCAACGATGAGCGCACGTTCACGCCCGGCGCTACCACATCCGGCTTGAGCTTGGCTGTGAACAACGATGGCCCGCGGCTGCTGAAGCCCGCAATGCCGTTGCCAATCTCCGTCGCGCCAATCGTAAAACTTTGGCTCAGCATGCCCGGCGCGTTGTTCACTGTGCCACAACTGCTGCCACTGTTGCCCGCCGAGGCCACCACCATGATGCCCGCCTCGCGCAAGGCCTGCGTGACAGTGACCAGCGCCGAGGGCTGGATGCAGCCCGGCTCGTTGAATGCGCAACCCCACGAGTTGCTGGTGATGTCGGCGGCTTTGCTGGGGTCGGGGTTGTTGCCTTCTACATCTGTAGGGGCCAACGCAAACTGAAAGCAGGCCGAATACAGCGAGACGCTGCCAAAGCCCACGTTCATGTTGCGGCAGGCGATCCATTTGGCACCCGGGGCTACGCCAATCTCGTTACCCGCGCTATCTTTGCCGATAATGGTGCCGGTGGTATGCGTGCCGTGGCCGTGGTCGTCAAACGCCTCAGTGCTAAACGCCACGGGGTCGAACCAGTTGTAGTTGTGCGTCACGGTGATGCCATCCCAGCCACGATAGCTGGGCTTGAGCGCGTCGTGATCCCAGCGCGCGCCGGTATCTAAATCGGCTACCACAATGCCTTGCCCGGTAAAGCCCTGTGCCCACACTTGCGGCGCATTCACGCGTTGCACGCCCCACTCCACAGAGGAAGGGGCGAGGGACGAGAGACGAATGGCGAATGGCATGACATTGTTCGACGCTCGACGCTCGTCATTCGTCACTTCAATTCCCTTTACTTTTACATCCACCTCCACGCGCACCACATCGTTGCGGGCGGCTAACGCCAGCAGGTCGGCGCGGGTGGCGTTTTTGAGGGCGATTTGGTTGCTGGCCCACAGCACGAAGAAGGGCTTGCCCTTGGCTTGCAGGTCTTTGCGCAAGTTGGCCTGGGCAGCGTCGGCAAAGGCAATCAGGGTCTCGACCACAAATTGGGTTTTGGCGATTTTGTTGATGAGGCTGCGCGCGGGCGAAAGATCGGGATACCCCGTTGCGGTGACGATAACATCGGACAAACCGTTGTTCGCAGTGGCTTGCCAAAGCCGTTGCTCTATCTTGGCTGGGGGTCGTTCGGCAGCTTGCGTGGGCTGCATCAAACCAGACGAACTGAGCCACAAACACACGGCGAAAAGAATGCACTTTAATACGTACTTCACATGCTTCATCATGAGAGATTATAGGAGTTAGAAACTCATCCTATAATCTATTGCGATGTTTAGTGGACGACGAGTTGATTTGGAGCAGTTATTAGGCGAGGCGCGTGCGTTGTGGCAAGCCCGGCTCGCGTCGTCGTCTCACCGGGCGCGCGGTTGGCAGGTGGCTTCGGCGCTGGTGCTGGTCACGGCATTCTTCGTTGGCCTGCAATCCGGCTATCGCCTGCCGCAAATCACCCTGCCCGAGCTGCCGTCGTTCATTCTGCCCCTCATTGTCATTGGCATCGCCGCCGTTTTTTTGTTCACCATCAAGCCGCATCTAAACGTCAACACGCTAGATGTCTCGGCCCATTGGGATGGTTGGCAAAAGCAAGTGGCCTGCCGCACCGCCACGCTGCAACTACGCTTTAGCGTGCAAGTGGCGTTGTGGCTCTATCGGCTGCGCGACTTGACAAGCCTGCTGGTGCTGCCGCGTCTGCTGCCGGATGGCAATATGGCGCTGCTGGTGAACTTCGCGTTTGTCAGCCTGCACACCTGGACTTCGCGCATTCAAACCCCGCGCGTGGCCGAAGCATTGGCATTGCACTGGCAGTCCGCGCTCACCGAGGCGCGCCGCTGGTTGTTGGCGCTGTTGCTGCTGCTCGATGCACTCATCGAGCAAGTACATGCATCGCTCACGCCCGCGCTTTCGTCACGCGCCATCCATATCTTGGAGCAGCGCACCCCGCGCTCACAATCCCCGCTCGTCCTCAATTTGCGCTGTTGATTGGGTTCTTCAGCTCACTCATCTCGAACTTCCTCGATGGACGTTCGAGCTTCGTTCACGTCTTTATCCTCATTTCTATTTCTTCGCGTTCTCCGCTCCTCCGCATCTCCGCGAGAAAAGAGAGAACCTGAGAGAGTTTATAAAAACCGTAGGAGATATCTATCATGTTAAAAGGCCAAGTAGACCAACGTCTTGAAAAACGCCTTATCACGTTATATGCGCAGCACAAAGAGCGCGCCGCCAAAATTGATTGGAGCTATCACGAGTTTCTGCCCCTGCCCAGCAACCAATCTGGCGGCAACGGCCTCACCCGCGAAGACTTGTTCGACGAAGAGATCAACAAGAAGCCCAACGCCAAACGCCAGCAGCTCAGCGACGAGACCTATCTCGCTGTCGAAACCGCGTTGCTGACCGAGGTGAACCTGCCCTGGTTCACCACCGAGCTGCATACCACGTTCACCGGCTCGTTGCAGGTGCTCATCGATTTTGTGCACACCTGGACTTCTGAGGAAGACCAGCACAGCGACTTGTTGGACACGTACTTGTTGCTCACCAACAACGGCAATGCCTGGTCGCGCAAGAAGCTGCGCAAAGAAGTGGTGGAGATGGGCTTTCACACCGGGTTAACCACGCCACTTGAAACAATGGTCTACACCACCATTCAAGAGCGCGCCACAATGGTGTTCTACCTAAACGTGGCACAGGCCTGCGAAGCCGAAGACCCCGGCCTGGCCGCCGTGCTGCGCCGCCTGGCCAAAGACGAAACCCTGCACTACACCTTCTACCGCGATGCCACCAAAGCCGCACTGGAGCTAAACCCCAACTTGGTTGATTTGGTGACGAGCGTGATGATGGACTTCCAGATGCCTGGGCGTGGTATGCCGGATTACAAAGGCCGCATGGAGATCATCGCCAAGCACGCCCACTACGGCCCCGCCGAGTACTACACCCAAGTTGTGGATGAGTGCATGAAGCAATGGGATATCGCCAACCTAAAGCCCGACTTTTTACCCGCGCAAGACGCGCAAAAAAGACTGCTGGCCTACTATGACCGGCTGGGCAAAATTGCGGCCCGCCAACTGCGTGAAGCCAAGCGCAACATTCCGCAAGAAGAAGCCGACGAGCGCTACGAGCGTTTGGCGCGCAATGGCGCGGTGCCAGCGAAGTAACGCCGAAGAACCCCCGACCCTGTTAGCGCAGCGGCGGGGTCGGGGGTTCTGATTTGCTCTTCGCCACATCTTTGTACATGCGCCCCAGCCACACCAGCGCCAGCACAATGGCCGAGCAACCACTAATCGCCTCGGCCCAAAAGAAGGCCAGGTAATCGCTAAAGGTGCCGATGGGTGGCGAGTTGGGCAAAGCATCGCGGAAGAAGTAGAAGCCTACGATTAAGCCGGTCATATAGACGAATAGCTCCAGCTCACGGTCGTCCCACATGCGCAGCGCTACCATGCCCACAAAGGGTATGTTCATCAACGCAATGATCCACATCAACACCATGCCAAAGATGACGCTGGCAAGCACCAGCGGTGAGCGCGTGAGCGACATATTGACGCGGGCGATGTTGTGGGTGTTGGCCGGGGCGGGTGCCACCTCAAAATGCAGCCCGTGGTGGTAGCCGTAAAACTGAAGTTGCGTGGGCGCGGGGATAAACGATTCTGATTCTGTCGCGGTCTCGGTCACCATCACCTCAAACCGCCCTGCGTAGCGATCAAATGGATAATCGCTGATCTCGCCTTCGTTTAGCTCCATGCGAACCTGACGCGGCTCCATCGGTTCACCTGCCTCAAAAATCAGTGGCTCGCCGGTGTCGGAACTAACCGTGAGGTGCAGCTTGTGTGTTGGGATGCCATCGCCAATCGTCATCGCCCCATGTGGCTCAAATTCCAGCCGCATCATCAGCTCGTCAGTCTCCAAGTCCACGCCCATCACCGAGGCCTTAATCTCCAGGTAGTCTGACGAGTTGGGCTTTGCGCTGGAGCGCACAATCACCGGTTCGCGGTTGCCTTCTTCGGTGAGGTATGAGCGGATGACGATGGTGAATAAAACGCCGATGATGACCAGCACGCCCATGCCCGCGATGAGGACACGCCGCCGCAGATGCGCCGGATTGGATGGGGGTTCTTCGGTCGTTGACGATAGCCCGATGTTCATGCCGAGACAGTAGCGCGAGCGAAGATCAGCGTCAATCGGTCATCGGTTTTAGAAAACCGCACAATTGCTTATGAAACAGGCTTATGGGGCTGGTCTGAGACCAGCCCCTACGCAACCTCTCAAGCCTTGCGTCGCCGTGTGACAAACACCAAGCATGCACCCAGGCTCATCATCAAGATGGCTCCGGCGATGGCGATGCCCAACGCAATCCAAACAAAATCCATTACAAAGCCCATTGCTGGCTGCTGAATTGGCGCTGGCTTCGTATCCAAGTTGCCGCCGTCCATCGCCACAACCACCTGCCGCTCAGCCGCAGGCGCATCCGATGCCATGGGCACATTCGGCGCAATGTCGCTCTTCGCCGAAATCGCCGCAGGCTGCTGAGCCGTCGCTGGCTTAGGCAGAGCAACCTCCGTTGTTGATTCCGATGTCTTGATCACCGCTTGTGCTTTTTGCACCGACACGCTGGGGGCAGGCTGCTTTGGAGCTGATGGGTTGGCTGAGGGTGCTTCGCTCAACGGTTGCACCGCACGTTGCGCCAACACCTGCACTGCGCTTTGTAACTGTGCCTCGCCTGCAACCTTTGGCCCTGCAAGCCCTGCCGACGAAGCGGCAACGTTGTCTGTGCGGTTCGCCTCAGCCTGCACAGCCACGCCACCCGCAATAGCCACATTGGGTTGCAACGCAACTGTCGCATCAATTCCCTTCACACCCGAATCTGTAGACAGTGGCCCATACTCGTTTATCGCACCCGTCGTCTCGGTCTCCATCAACCAGTAGAAGTAATTTGCGGCCGGTGCAGCGGTCGCATCCACATACACATACTCACTTGCGCCCTTCGCCGCAATTAGCTCCGTCGTCACCAGCACGGCACTGCTGCGTTCGTTGCGCTCGGCGCGGTAAAGCGCAAAACCAAAGGTGTTGATCTCCGAACCCGTCGCCCACATCACCTTGATGCCATTGTTGGCGCGCGTGCTTGCAAACTTCGTCAACCGCACCGCTTGCGGGCTAACGATGACGATGCCCACATCCAGCGTCGGGTTGTTTTGCCCACTGGTCAGTGTTACTTGGCCGGTGCAGTTGGTGGCCGGGTCGGCGTTGCTGTCCGTGTCACTCCCGCCATCGGTGCCCTTCGTCGTCATGCCTCGGTCGGCGGGCAACTGAAAGCACACCAGGTAGCTACCCGGCGGCAAGTTCGTAAAGGTATACAAGCCGCTGGCATTGGTGAGCGTGGTCGAAAGCACTGTACCGGTTGGGCTGCGCAATGTCACCGTAATGCCCGGCACGTTGGTCTCACCGGGGTCTTGTTGGCCGTTCTTGTTCGCATCAAACCAAACCCGGTTGCCCAGCGAGGCCGGTATATAAAACCCAAAGTCCAGCGTCAGGTTCGAGCTGGTATCCGCATCGCCATCGTTACTGGGTTCGCCGCCCACAGTCAAGGTCACAGGTGTGCTTAACACAGGCTGGTTGCAGGTCGTCGCGCCATCAACTAAACCGTGGTCTTTGTTGTTCTGGTCACTGTTGCTGGTCACGCTGCCCGTGCTGCCTGCATAGCCAGCCAGCGGCTTGCCCGCGCAGAAGTTCGCGCCGGTCACAATGGGCACATAGCCCGAACAACTCGCGCTCGTGGGTGTCAGCCCACTGAACATATACAACCCACCACCGGCTGTCACCGTGCTGCTGATGAGTGTGTCGCCCACGTTGTATCCGCCACTGTTATTCGTGTCGCAATACAACGCAATCGCCACGCCATCCACACCCACTTCGCCTGTCTCCCACATGCTGCTGTTGTTGGTATCTATCCACACCAAGTTGCCCAGGCTCACCCATGGCGTAGGCGTTGGCTTGTAGAAGCCAAAGTCCAGCGTCACGTTGCTGTTGCTGTTTTGCGCCGTATCAGTAATGCCGGGGGTTTCGCCGGGGCGCGTGCTCGGCACGTTGGTTGGCACTTCGGTGCTGGGTTCGTTGCCGGTCACGCTCATCAACGCGCTGGCCACACCGCCTGCGCAGAAGCTGCCTGCGCCTGTTCGGCGCGTGCCGTTGTCGTCGTTGTCAATGTCGCCGTCGGGGCTGGCGGATGGCGTTTCCGTCATCGCTCCGCCCGCGCTCACCGTCTCGCCACTGCTCAAATACCCGCTCAACACACCGCCCGCGCCAAAGTTGGCTGCTGCCACACACGCGGCATAGCTGCCCGGCTGCAACACGGTGAACAAGTAGAAGCCTTGCGCGTTCGTCGTTGTCGTCGCGGTGGGCGAAAGCTCGCCGCCGTCTATCGCGCCGTTGGCGTTGGCGTCGTGGTGTAGTGTCACCGTCACGCCTGCCTGGCCCAACTCGCTGGTGTCAACCATCTTACTGTTGTTCACATCCAGCCACACCTCGTTACCCAGGCTGTAGCTAATCACCGTCGGCGTCAGAATCGTCACACCAAAGCCAAAATCCAAGCGATGGTCGTTGCCGCCCGGCCCGCCCACCGTGTAAGTAATGACTGGCACCGCGCCCACCAACACCGCATCCGAATCGCTGCGGTTCGAGCCACCCGGCGAGGGCACGGCATCATCTTTTTCGGTTAAGAACAGCCCGACCAGCGGCTGGCCCGCCGTAAAGTTTGTGGCGTTGTCCAGCTTGATTGTGTATGTAGCGAACGGCGTCATGCCGCACACCGCGCCGTTTAGCAGCCCCACCGCATCTGTCTGCGACCCATCGGCCCCAGCGCCCGTGCGGAAGTAATACTCGCCCTTCGCATCCGCCACCGCTTTGGCTACGGGCTGCGCATCGTCGGCGTTGCCCGCTACGCAATCCGCGCCAATACCGGGGCGGAACAAGCTCACTGTCACCCCTGCGATGCCCGGTTCGCCGGGGTCTTGCAAGCCGTTGTTGTTGGTGTCGCGCCACACCACGTTGCCTAGTTCTACGGGCGCGGCCTCGGTCAGCACTTCCAGGTCGCCCATGCCGTTGGCCTTGTTCAAATAATCGCCAGGGGTCCTAAACGAACCGCCCACATATAACTGAAAGCCGCGCACGCGCGCACCGGTCGTGGCGCTCATCTGTATGGTGCCAGCCGATTCAAAGACGAACGGGTCATACGCAGTCGTCACCACCTCATTCGCGCCCTCAAGCTGGGCCAATGCCCCCAGGGCCACTTCATCGTGGCCGGTCACTTTCTCTGCATCGGGGTTGAAGTTGTCATCGTAAAACTCGCCACAGTTTTGGCCGGTGGGGCCTTGTACGCCGTTGCATGGGCCGCTGCCGTCGTTGGGGTGCGCACCTGGGCCAAACGTACTGCCGCTGGCGTTGCCTTCAATCTTCCACTTCAGCACGATCATTTCCGGCCCGTTCGCGTTCTGCCCTGCCTGCGTAATTTCGGGCGAGGCGCGCAAAATATCAGCTTTGGGCACCGCACGCATGTTTACCGTGCCGCTAAATGGCGAATTGCCGAGGCCATCAGGGCCAGGGTCATCCCAACCGGCCTGGTCGCCAAACCGGTCGCGGATGCCCAAAATCATGTCGGTGCCGTCAATCTCGATGTCGGACAAAATTGGCTCTGGCGAAATAATGAAACCGTCCACAGTTTCGCTGTTGAAGGTATACGAATCGGTTATGCCAGCCGAAACACGCAGCGGAAAGTGATCGGCCCACGACCACCAATCGGCCACCGAGCCGACAGCGCCGGGCCGGTTGCAGCTCTTGCTGGGGTCATAGGCCGCGTCCACATCGGCGCAGGTGGTTGGGTAGGCCATGGGGAAGCGCAGCACAGGTTGGCTACCCCACCCACTGGGGAAGGTGTAGGTGTAGACATAGGCTTCCACGGTATCGGTGTTGCCAGCCGTCGGCCCAAGCTCGCCCGTACACATGCCGCCCACATACACCACGCCATCTTTAATTTCCAATGCAAAAGGCCGGGCCACGCCAGTTACGCAGCCGGGGTCGGGATGGGGCCCGATGAGGCTGACACCCGTTGTGCCACCCGGGGCCGCGTTGGCGGCCAACACATCAATTTTGTAGAGCGAGCGGTTCGCCAGATTCACGGTATACAGCGTGGTCTCGTCCTCAGTAATATCCAGATCACCAAAGCCAGATTTACCCGTCAACGTAATGGCCTCGCTGTCAAAGTCGGGCGGGTCGGGGTTCAAGTCACGCGGTTTAGTAAAGCTGCCCGCCGCGCTGCCAATATCAATTAACACCGAAGGCGTTCCACTGATAGGCACCTTGTATATAGCCCCGATGCCGCCCGGACCAAAGCCCGTGCCGCGCTTGGTGAACGCAGCGGCATATAGCGTCTTGTTGCTGCGTTGGTAAGCCAAACCATACGTGGTGCCGATTTGGTTTTCCAGCGCAATGGGGAACTGCTCCGCACCCGTCGGCGAGTTGATGGCGTAGGGATGCCCGACCAGTGCAGGCTTGGTGCCGGTTTGGCTACCCGCCACAAACAGCGTGGTCGCCAGGTTTACGGTGGGGCCAACGTAATCATCGGGGTTCACAAAGTTGACGTTGATATTGGTGGCATTGGCATCGGGCACAAACTGCACAGTGGTGCCACTGTTTGCGCCTTGCGGGCCGGGCCGCATATACAGCGGGAAGTTGGTGAACTCCACGCGATACGGCCCTGCGCCCGTTGCAGCCAGCGAATAACTGCCATCGCTGGATGTTGTTGCGATGCCACGCGTTGTGCCATCTGTGCCATACGCTGTCACCGTAATGCCAGTCACACCCAGCTCGCCCGCATCACGTTTGCCATCCGAGTTCTTATCCCGAAAAGTAAAGCCGGTAATGGCATTTGGGGCGACAGGGGTCTGGGGTTGTGCAGCTTGCATCCCACTTTGGGCGGATGGCGCTACAGGCGATTTGGCCTGTGCCCGCACTGGTGTATTGGCCGATGCTGCAAGCAGAACAAAGGCGAGCGACAGTTCGAAGATTCGCGCTTTAAGCGGCGCACGGGAAAAGGACGAAGATAAACGAATGCTGTTTTGTGTCATCGCGGGGGCTCCGGCTCCAGGTTGAATATGGGGCTATTGAGTTACAGATTAGGGAACAATAAGTTTCATGTTACGCATCGCTAGAGTGACGTGAAATCAGCACAAAGATGTGACAATCAAGTTAGCGGAACAAGTTCAATCTTTAGACCGACGATCGAACTATCTGCATACCTCGTCTATGTGTGGGGGTGCATTCCGAATTAGGGCATTGCATCGTGCGGGGGCTGGGTTCCCCTGTCGATGCGAAAATCAGCCGAGCAACCCGGCAGGGAAACCCAGTCCCTACGCTTGATGTGCAACCCCTGCCACTCTTGAAGAATTCGTCCTGCGTGCGGCTGCGTGTATAAATGGCGAGACATGGCAAAAGAGTTAAAGATTGGTTTAGCAGTTCTGCTCAGCATCCTCGGCGTGCTGGCGGCAGTCAGCGTCATCGGCAGCTTTGCGCAGCGCAACTTCGCAATCAAAGGCGTAACGACGGACAAAGCCGAAGTAACCACCAGCGCCAAAGCGATTGCAGATTTTGTGCTGCCCAGCGGCTACGAACCCGCGATGGCAATGACGATGGACGCGGTGAAGATCGCCTCGTTTCACGACAAGGCCAACACCGGGGCTATTCTGTTTCTGCAAGTGCCGCAAGCGGCCACACCGGATGACATAGAGCAAGCCGTGAACCGCGCGTTGGCGCGGCAAGAGTTGAACGGCACAGTCAAGTGGTCGCCCTCGACCCAGGCGATGATGACGATTGCGGGCAAGCCAGTGATGATGAAAGTGGCCGATGGCAAAGACGACAATGGCAACGCGATGAAATCACTGCGCGGGGTGTTTGAGGGCAAGCGTGGGCGGGTGGCGTTGTTTATTCTCGGCAGCGCCAGCAGTTGGACGCAAAGCAACGTAGATGCGTTTTTGGGGTCGCTCAACTAGTGCGTAACGTTAGTGCTCGGAGCGCTAGAACGAATCCCTGATTGGCCTACAACGTGAGCACCCTGAGCGAAGCGCATTCCGATGCGCGCAGCCGAAGGGCGCAGCTATTACATCAATTAAGGATCCGTTCTAATTACAAACCACCGCAAGCCTGATTAACTGATGACACCCAAATCCATCGCCGAAGTTCAAGAGGCTGTTCGTGCGCTACCCAAGCTGCATGCGCGCGGCGCTGGCACAAAGAGGGCGCTGCATGCTGCACACGATGCCGAAGTATTAGACATGCGCCAGCTCACAGGCGTCATCGAATATGACCCGCAAGAATTTGTGTTAACGGCCTACGCAGGCACACCCATCGCCGAGATTGAAAAGCTGTTGGCCGAGAAGGGCCAGTATTTACCGTTTGACCCATTGCTAAGCCAGCACGGCGCAACGCTGGGTGGCACGGTGGCCGCCAACACCAGTGGCCCAGGCCGCTTCCGCTACGGCGGCGTGAGAGACTTTTTGATTGGCGCGAAGTTTGTGGATGGCAACGGCACGCTGCTACGTGGTGGCGGCAAGGTGGTGAAGAACGCAGCGGGTTTCGATTACCCCAAGCTGATGGTGGGCGCGCTGGGTAAGCTGGGTGTGCTGGTGGAGTTGACGTTTAAGGTGTTTCCCAAGCCCGAACAATATATGACGCTGAGTGTGCAGAAAAACTCGCTCGGTGAAACCATCAAAACGCTTTACACCCTGAACACTGCGCCGCTGGATGTGGAGGCGCTGGACTTTGCGCCGGTCTTAGCCGCTTCTCCCTTTCCGAAGGGCGAGGGCTTTACGCTCTGGGTGCGCGTGGGTGGGCTGGCAAACGGATTGCTGAAGCGAATGGAGCGGATTCAGCAATTGATTGGCGCAGGCGAGGTGCTGCAAGGTGAGGCCGATGCTGTGTTTTGGCAAGCCGCGCGCGAATTTGATTGGGCGACCAGCGGCGTGGTGACGAAGATACCCATCACCCCAGAACGCATTGGCGCGTTAGAGAAACAGCTTGGCCCAACCGGCGTTGCGCGGCGCTACAGCGTGGGCGGCAACGTGACCTATGTGGCTGCGCCGTTTGCGCATGATGGGTTCGCCAGTATTCGCTTGCTGGGCGATGCATCCCAGTCACCAGCAAGCCCGCCGCACGCATTCGCGCAACGCATCAAGCAAGCACTAGACCCCGAAGACAAATTCTCGTGATGCGTGTTGCGTCTTGCGTTGGGCAACACTTAACC
>JAYTNY010000511.1:0-6832 GCA_043748055.1 Roseobacter sp. | reverse complement strand
ATCTTCGGGCTGTTTGGCCTTACGCATTCACCGCAATACTCTGATCCACATCGCGTGGCGATTTCTCCACTGGCATCACTTCTGGCACCACAACGGCAGGCACATCATCCGCGCAGTCGCCCTTGCTGAAAATCAGCGCGCTGCCGTCGGCTGTGCCGTCAATCACCACGCAATCGCCGGCCTTAAACTCGCCCTTCAGCAGCTTCACGCTCAGCGGGCCTTCCACATGTTTTTGCAGGGCGCGGCGCAACGGGCGTGCGCCAAAGTTGGCATCGTAACCCTGACGCGCCAGCCACTTGCGCGCACCATCTTTTAGCTCAACCGTCAGGCCGCGCTCTTGCAGCCGCTGCGCAATGTCCTTCAACTGCAAGCCCACGATTTTCTCCACGTCCTCAACGGTCAAGGGTGAGAAGGTAATAATTTCATCCACGCGGTTCAAGAACTCTGGTCTAAACGTGCGCTTCAGCTCGTCTTCGATGTTTTTATTGTCGGCCACCATCTTGAACTCTTCCTCGGTGGTGGCCTTGACGAAGCCCAGTGTGCCACCCTTGCGCACATACTTGGTGCCCAGGTTGCTGGTCATGATGATGACGGTGTTGCTAAAGTCCACTGTGCGGCCCTGTCCATCGGTCAGGCGACCATCGTCCAAAATTTGAAGCAGCGAATTCCAGACATCCGGGTGCGCCTTCTCAATCTCGTCGAACAACACAACCTGATACGGGCGGCGACGCACTTTTTCGGTCAGTTGCCCGCCTTCCTCGTAACCCACATAGCCCGGAGGCGCGCCGAACAAGCGCGACACGGTATGGCCTTCGCGGAACTCGCTCATGTCTATACGCACCAACGCGTTCTCGTCGTCAAACAAGAACCAAGCCAGGCTCTTGGCCAACTCAGTTTTCCCCACGCCGCTGGAACCTAAGAAAATAAACGAGCCAATGGGCCGACGGGGGTCCTTCATGCCGCTGCGTCCGCGCCGAATGGCATCGCTGATTGCGTCAATCGCGGCTTCCTGCCCAATCACGCGGTCGTGCAAGCGCTCTTCCATGTGCAGCAGTTTTTCACTTTCGGCTTCCATCATCTGCGTGGCAGGGATGCCTGTCCATTGCGCGATCACGCCTGCAATGTCGTCCTCGTCCACAATCTCGTCCAAATTTTTCTCGCGCTGCCAGCTTTCTTTCATTGTGTCGAACTCGCCTTGCAAGCGCAAGCGTTGCACCTTTAGCTCGGCGGCGCGTTGGTAATCTTGCGCTACAGCCGCGCCCTCTTCCTCGGCGCGCATCTTGTCTAGCTCATGGCTTTTGGCTTTAATGTCCGGCGGCAGCGTGTATAACGCCACGCGCAACTTGGCCGCGCTCTCGTCAATCAAGTCAATCGCCTTATCCGGCAATCTGCGGTCGGGCACATACCTATCGCTGAGTTTGGCCGCCGCGACCAACGCCTCGTCACTAATATGCACTTTGTGATGCGCCTCGTAGCGGTCGCGCAGAATGCGCAGCATCTCAATCGTCTCATCCACGCTCGGCTCATCCACATACACCGGCGCAAAACGGCGCTCTAATGCTGCATCTTTCTCGATGTATTTGCGATATTCGTCCAGTGTGGTCGCGCCGATGGTTTGCAATTCGCCGCGCGCCAAGGCGGGCTTTAGCATATTGCTGGCATCCATCGCACCTGCGCCGTTGCCTGCGCCCACCACGTTGTGCAACTCATCAATAAACAAAATAATCTCGCCGTCGCTGCGAATCACTTCGTCAATCGCGCCTTTGAGTCGCTCTTCAAAATCGCCGCGAAAGCGCGTGCCTGCCACCAGCGCGCCCATGTCCAGCGAAATAACGCGCTTGCCCAGCAGCAACTCCGGCACATCCCCACTTTGTATCTTTTGGGCCAGCCCTTCCACAATCGCGGTCTTGCCCACACCGGCCTCGCCGATGAGCACAGGGTTGTTCTTGGTGCGGCGCGCCAGCACCTGAATGACGCGCAAAATTTCATCATCGCGGCCAACTACCGGATCCAGTTTGCCTTCTTTGGCCGCCTGCGTTAAATCGCGGCTGAACTTCTCCAGCGTGCGGTATTTCTGCTCGGCCTGCGGGTCGGTTACGCGCTGGCCGCCGCGCACTTCCTTCACAATGTCCATAATCTTCTCGCGGGTGATGCCGACATCGGCCATCACTTTGGCAGCGGGCGTGTTGCGCTCGGTGCTAATCGCCAGAAAAATATGCTCGGTGCTGATGTATTCGTCTTTTAATCTGTTCGCCTCTTCGTTCGCCACATCCAAAATTTTCTTGACGCGTGGCGTAATAAACACCTGTGCCGTTGCGCCGCTGCCGTAAATGTTTACACGCGGCGAGGCGCGCAACACATCGTCCAACTTGCCTACCATCGCGTTGGGGTCAACGCCCAACTTCTCTACAATGCCACCGACCAAACCCTCAGGCTGCTCGATCAGCGCCATCAAAATATGTTCGGTGTCCACTTGGCTATGGCCGTAGCGTTGCAAAATCTCATAAGCGCGCGCGGCCGCATCTTGGGCGCGCTCGGTAAAACGGTCAAATCTCATCATGGTTGTTCAAACCTGCTTCTGTAATTCAGTAATTCCAATCAACGTCTCGAAACGTCCCAGTTTTCGTTGTGGTTGTCGTTGTAAAAGATGACAGCTGCAATGCGTTTAGTGATTTGAAGATTATAGCCAGCGAGGTTGGCGAATCGTAGGCGGGGGATTAGAGGAGTGATAGAGAGCAAATTCGCTCAGTTATCATTCTTGCCTGGCCTTAGACCATACGAGACCGCTCAAGCATGAAATTTCTCCAGAAAGCCACGCCCTACCTCATCGTCCTGTTCGCCTTCGCCATCCGCATCACCGCGCTCGATCTAGCCCGCTACTCCCACGATTCCGCCATCCCCTTCAGCTACGGCATCCGCGCCCTCGAGGCCATCGCCGATGGCCGTTATAGCGACATCCCTGTGCTGAGCTTTGTGAGCGGCGTGCGCGTGCAAAACCCGGTCGGTGCCAGCTACTTCTGGGCGCTGGTCGCCCTGTTCAGCCGCAGCATTTTCAGCGGCTCGGCCATCAGCGTGATGTTGAACGTGGCCGCCGTTGCCATGACCTTTGACCTGGGCCGCAAGCTGTTTGGCCGCATGCCGGGCCTCATTGCTGCGCTGCTCATGGCCACCAGCATCTACAGCATTTACGAAGCGCGCACCACCTGGATTCAGGGCCAGCTCGAATTCTGCGCTGTCGGCGCGGCGTGGCTCCTGCTCATCGCCCTCCAACAAAATAACCCGCGCCGCCTGCTGGCCGGGTTTATTTTTACGGCGTTGGTCATGCAAACGTATCTCGCCTCGCTCGCGCTCATCGCGCCGGCGTTTTTGGTGTGCGTGGGGGCGTTCTTGCGCAAGCCTACGCTGTGGCGCACCTTGCGGCGGCCTTTTTTGATTGGGATGACGACCTGCCTCGCCAGTATCGCCATCTTCGGCTTCGTGTTGCTGACGCGCGGCAACGAGAGCGTGCAAGACTTTACGGCCACCTACGCCGACGAGAAAGCCCCGCCGCCGCCCGTGGCCCGCACCGATAGACGCCTAGACCCCAACGCCCTCATCTACGCGCTGCAAATTGCAGGCAGTGCCGATTTCGATTTCAGCCGCGAGTTGCTCGGCTACTGGCTCTACTTGCCCAGCGACACACGCCCCGAACTCAACCGGCTCTACGTCATCTTTGTCTCGGTGTTGGTGTTGATGGGAAGCGCGTGGGCGGTGTGGCAGACTATCAAGTATCGCAACAACCTGTCTGGCTTGCTCACGCTCATCTGGTTCGCCTGGGCCATCGTTTTGCCTATGGTCTTCGTCCTCATCTTGCCCCGCCTAGAAGTTCGCCCGCAATACATGCTGCTGACGACGCCGGGTGGCTATTTGCTGGCGGGGGCGGCGTTTGCGATTCGGAGACAGGAGACAGGAGACAGAAAACAGAAGGTGGATATTCTGTCTCCTGTCTCCCGTCTCCTGTCTTCTCTCCTCTGCCTCCTCGCCCTCCTCAATTCAGTGCCGCGCGTCCTCGCCAACTACAACGCCATCCAACAAAACCTGTTTATAGACCGCATAGATTTTTTGCCCATTGGCCCGCAGCTAAAAATGGCACAGCAGTGGCGTAACGACTGCGCCGAAATTGCCAACCCGCAATTGCAATATTGGACGGCGGCGGCGTATGAATCGGCCAAGAACATTCGGCACGCCGGTTCGCAAAACAATGCGCAAGCCGATGTGTGGCAAGTGCGCAAAGACGGCGGCACCTGCGTCTCGCGTATTGGCTTCGAGGGTGCGCCGGTTTACGCCGAGACGCTGCCGCTGACATTGACCGCGAACACCACCATCAACACCTACCGCAGCAAGCCCATTGACGACTCGGTGTTAGCAAAAGAGTTGAGCGCAACCGATTTCAAACCCATCTGGCTGAATTTGGACTGGACCCTCATCAGTTTGAACAGCACGCCCCAAGCCCGCGCAGGCGAGGTGCTGACCGCCACCCAAGTCTGGCGCATAGACAATTTGCCCAACGAGCTGCACGACGATTGGTATTTCACGCTGTTTGTGCATTTGGTTGCCAAAGACGGCACCAAGCGATCAATTTTGGAGAACGGCCACATGATTCGCGGCAGCCTGTGGCGGCCCGGCGATTACATCTTGAATCGCCTCACGCCCACGCTGCCCAAAGACTTGCCCGCAGGCGAATACGAATTGCAGATCAGCTTGTTTGATGGGCGGCTGCGCAAAAACGCGGTGTATTTCTACAAGAACGAGAAAGGCGAACCGATTTGGGATCAGCCGATTGTGGCGGTGACGCGGACGCTGACGGTGCTGCGTGAGAACCATGTCAGGGACGACATCCCTACAAGGGATGTCGTCCCTGACGTGACATATTGAGTTCAACTACTACATCTGGCATGGCCCATCGTTCGATGCAAATGTCCAGCTTGGGCTCCACCGCCATTCGGTGAGGTTGGTGTAGATGCAGGCCTTGCCATCTGCCCCAGACTTTTGCCGCACTCGCTGCACGTAAATGCCCACCGGCCCTTTGCGCTCGCGCTCCATCCAAATATGCGCCTCGCGCTGTGGGTCGCCTTCGTTTATAAAAACGCCTTCGGGTTTAAGGCCAAGGTAGCCTACAAAGCCAAACACAAACGGCGCGCCCAGCGCCACCACCGTAATCATCGCCACGCCCAATCGCTCTAACCACAACTTCGTTTTGCTTTTGTCCTGCATCGTCATCTCCGCGAGAAGTATAATCACGCCGCTTTTCTGGCTATGAGGAAGGATATACCGCAGCGACGTGAAGAGATTGAATGCTGGATTTCAAACAAAAAATCTAAAGCTTTTATCTGTGAACAATTGGACTGTAAGCCCGATACTTTGGATTCCTGGTTAACGAAAATGGGAATCGAATATGTAGGTGTGCGGTCTGGTTGGGGCAGAGTCTCCAATCTAAGAAGACATGTTCTGGATTATCTTAAAAGTGGAAGCCTCATTAAGCCACATCGGTTGAAAGAAAGAATGCTACGGGATGGAATTAAAGAAAAGAGGTGTGAGAGATGCGGCACAGTGACTTGGTTAAGCCAAGATGTTCCACTTGAGCTGCACCACAAAGATGGAAATCGCAACAACAATGAGCTTGTTAATTTGGAATTGCTGTGTCTTAATTGTCATTCGCTAACACCCAATAACTCTGGGCGAGGAAAGAAACGAAAATAGCTTTTGGGGATGTGTCGTAACTGGCAGCCGAGCACGACTTAGGATCGTGTGCCGCAAGGCGTGTGGGTTCAAATCCCACCATCCCCACTCAATCATTCAGTTTTGGATTAACTGGCCGCTTAATTTCGCTCGAACTAGAAGTCCAAAATCGAAAATCTAAAACCCAAAAGTCAAATAAAGATGAACCTGCAAGTTGAACCCCTCGAGAACCACGAAGTGCGCATGACCGTGACGGTGGACACGCCCGAAGTTGAGAAAGCCCGCCGAGCCGTGCTGCGCGATCTGAGCAAGCAAGTGCGCATCCCCGGCTTCCGCCCCGGCAACGCGCCGATGAACGCGGTGATTGGTGCCGTCGGCGCAGAGTATTTTGGCAGCGAGTTAGCCAACAGAATTGCCAACGAGGTCTACCCCAAGGCGCTGGACGAGGCCAAGATTGAGCCATATTCGTTTGGCGCAATCGAGGATGTGAAGAGCGAGCCGTTCCAACTGGTCTTCAAAATTCCGCTGGAGCCGCAGGTGGATTTGAAGGATTACAAAGCGGTGCGCTTGCCCTTCCCGGAAGTGACCGTTGCCAACGAGGAGATTGAAACGCAGTTGATGGCGATGCGCGAGGACAACGCCATCGTAGAGACGGTGGAGCGCGAGGCGCAATTGGGCGATATGGCTGAGGGCACTATTATTGGCATAGTTGACGGCGAGGAAGCCTTTCGCAACAACGCCCGCCGAGCGTTTGTGGTGCAAGAAGATCGCATGGGTATTCCTGGCCTGGCCTCGCTTGTCGTCGGCATGAGTGCGGGCGACCAGTTGGACAAGCAGCTTACCTTCCCCGACGATTATGCGAATGAGGCGTTGCGCGGCAAGACCGCCGATGTTCACCTCGAAATAACCAAAGTGAGCAGCCGCATTTTGCCGGATGCCGACGATGCGCTGGCGCAAACGGTCAGCTCGTTTAACACGCTGGCCGAGTTGCGCGAGGACTTGCAGAAGCGCATCCTCGAGGCCAAGACCCAGCAGGCCAACCGCGATTACGCTAACCAAGCGTTGGATGCGTTTGCAGCGCTGGCCGAAGTGAAGATGCCGCCAGCCTTTGTGG
>JAYTNY010000510.1:0-2661 GCA_043748055.1 Roseobacter sp. | reverse complement strand
GCCGTTGCGTGGTAAACGCCCAATCTGATCGTGATTCTGAATTCATGTTTGTCTCCTGCCTTTGCTAAATCGAACTTAATGTTGTGGCATTCTAAAAGCGGCAGCCGCGCACCGCAAACTCGCTTTCACTATTTCCTGACCTCGCGCCGTTTGTATCGCACATCGGCGAATTTATATACCCTCTGTTTTAATTTGTTGTAATTTTGACTGCTAGAATGACGATAGTTCGCGCAAATTCTTCGCGCGAGTATTCATTGGGTTCGGCTATACCAAATTGCTCACACACCTCTGGCGCTATTTACAACGTTTGGGGCGTGAGGTTAGCTAAACCAATTAGACGGAGGAATCTAAATGCAGTCTTTTCGAACCGTTACGCGTAAGTCTCAGATTGTTGCGCTTATTGGGAGTGTGCTGGTTTCGCTGACCTGCGCCCAAAGCGCCCTGGCAAAAGGCCCGGAAAATGGCGGTCGGCATGATCAGCCGATCAATATCGCCAACGTCGGCTTTGAAACACCAGAGTCCGTTCTGTATGATCGTGCCAGCGATGTGTATCTTGTCTCAAACATCAATGGTGCCGGGTTGGCCCCGGACAACAACGGCTTTATCTCGCGGGTCTCGCCCAACGGCACCGTAATCGCGCTCAAGTGGATCGAAGGCGGTGTCACCGGTGTCACCCTGAACGCGCCCAAAGGCTCCGCCATCGCCAACGGCACGCTGTATGTGGCGGACATCAACTACCTGCGCAAGTTTGATGCGAAGACGGGCCAACCCACCGGTAGCATCCTGTTCCCAAATGCCACATTCTTAAATGATGTGGCAAGCGACAAGCAAGGCACAGTCTATGTCTCCGATATTGGCTTCAAGCTGAACGCGACTTCAACCGACATCGAGCCAAGCGGGACGGATGCGATTTACAAGGTAGACCGAAATGATGTGGTCTCGGTGGTCGCTCAAGGTAACGCGCTGCTGCATCACCCCAATGGTTTGGCGGTTCTTAAAGACGGTAGCCTGCAAGCCACATCGTATGATCCGTTTGATGGCACGCAAGAGATTTACACGATCAGCAAACAGGGCGTGCGCAGCAACACCATTGCCATGCCCGCCGGGCTGCTCGATGGTGTTGTGGTGATCGAGAAGCGCAATCTTTTGGTTTCGAGCTGGCAGACCGGCACCATTTATCAGGTTTCACGCAAGGGCGTGGTCACCGAGGTTGCCACAGGGCTGCCGCAGCCCGCCGACATTGGCTACGACACCAAGCGCGAACGCATTCTGGTGCCCATCTTCGGCGAGAACCGCGTGGTAATTTGGCCGTTGGACGATTAGCTTGCGTTAGGCACTGCTCGTCATTATTAAGACGTGGCATGGTCATTCTGAGGGCGCGTCTGTGCCGATGTACGCTCCGCGATTCTCAATCTGAACGCAAAGGACACAAAGAAGACGCAGAGATCGCAAAGGTTTTCAATTGCTTCTGTGACCTCTGCGTCTCCTTTGCGCACTCTGTGTTTGGGTTGCAAAAAATTTCTGATCAAACCTTGGGCTGTCTCGACGCGAATGCGATCAGATTGAGAACTGCTGTCCTTAGTCGCTTCTTATTCGCTCCCATGCCATCGCAGCATGTGCTCGGCATGGCTGCGCAAATATGCACCTGGCTCGTAAAACGCATCGTAGTACTCCAGGTCTAAATGATGGCTCTGCAAGTACAACAAAATTTGCATACTCGGCACGGTGCCGGGGAACTTGCCAAACGTGTCGTAAATGTATTGGGCTTGCGTGGCGATGAGGTCACGAAACTCCTCAGTCCACACCTGCGCACTGCTGCGCACAGTGCGGCTATCTTTCCATGGGCCGGGCGTCTCGGCGTTAAAGGGGCCACCTGGGCCGAACTTGCGCTCGGCCAATGCGTCTACGGCGGCGCGCATGTTGGGGTAGTGCGGCGGCGTAAAACCCTCGAACACACCTGGCAGCCCGGTGGCATTCGGCTGCGACCAGCGCGGGTCCCAATCCACGTGAAAGCCCAGCCCCGGCACATCCGGGTTGCCGCTTGCACCCAATATCTTTAGGCGGTCAATACCGTTAAACACCCAGCCACCCAGCCCCATCGCCTGCTGCATGAGTGAGCCTGCGTAAGCCGCTATCGAAAGCTCAGCCGTCACGCCATTGAGCGAATAACGTTCTACTGAGGCCAGCGCATACGGCGTACTCAAATCCACCAGATGTGCGAACTTGTCTAAACCCGGAATCGGTCGCTTGTTCACATCGTCATACAACGCAAAACCATTCTGGGCAAAGAAGGCGATGTTCAGCAAGTTCTGCTGCGCCACATCGCCCACCGGAATCACCAGCAACGACTCCGGCTTGTTCGCCACCCAACTGTTGTGGCCGGTCATATACGGCTCGTGGTCGGGCATATAAATGCGCGTGTCCGAGAGTTTGCGAATGCACTTGCGGTGCGCGTTTAGCAGCGCCACCACATCCGGCGCTGCGCCGTTCTTGGATTGGGTGAGCGCAGGCACATCGCGCGTGGCAAAAAAATACGTGCCGCTGTCGTCGGTAAAAAACACCTCAGACGTATGAAACCCCGCCGCCGATGGAAACACCCGCCCGCCCGCCGCGCCGCTGTAGTTCGCCAAGTGCGGCTTGTAGCGTTCGTGCCGCGTAATC